>JAIOQD010000733.1 GCA_021413595.1 Bacteroidota bacterium
TATACTACTGTTATTTTGTGTTAATGCATTCCTTTTTCTTGCTTCCGGTTGTGATCAAACGCAAGAAACAAAAGAAACAGTAGAAACAAAAACTGTTGACGTAAAAAAAATTACAGCCCCTGATTTTAATGCCGATTCAGCCTATGCCTATATAAAAACACAGGTTGATTTTGGTCCTCGCGTACCAGGAACTGCTTCACATGCTAAATGTGCCGACTTTTTAGTTGCAAAATTAAAATCATACGGTCTCGAAACTATTGTTCAACGAGGAACTGTTCAAACTTTCGATAAAAAACAATTCACTTTAAAAAATATAATCGCATCCTTTAAACCGGAAGCGCAGAGCCGCATTTTGATCTGCTCACACTGGGACACGCGCCCTTTTGCCGATTCGGACATCAAGGATAAGGATAAACCCATAGACGGGGCCAATGATGGCGCAAGTGGTGTTGGTGTGGCTTTGGAAATAGCCCGTCAAGTGAGTAGTATCCAACCAAATATTGGGATCGATATCATCCTTTTTGATATTGAAGATTATGGAACAAGTGGAAACAATGAATCGTGGTGCCTCGGTTCACAATTCTGGGCAAAGAATTTGCATAAAACAAATTACTATGCAAATTTTGGAGTCTTACTAGACATGGTTGGTGGCCCCAATGCCATTTTTCCTAAAGAAAGTAATTCGGTGGAATTGGCTTCTGCAGCGGTTGATAAGGTTTGGAAAGCAGCAAGCAACATTGGTTATGGAAATTATTTTTTGTCCCAAACCAAAGAGTTTGTTGGCGTTGATGATCATATTTATGTGAATCAGGCAGGCATACCCTGTATTGATATTATTGAGTATAATCAAGCTACCGGTGGTTTTGGTGATTATCACCACACCCATAAAGATAACATGAGTCTGATTGATAAAAACACATTAAAAGCAGTTGGACAAACATTGCTGGAAGTCATCTATAATGAGAAATAAATAAAGAAGTTATTTCAGTTTCTGGAATATTGGAAAGAGATACGTCTTAGCATGATAATACTTAGTATATGAGAATTTTACTATTTACATTATTAATAATTATACTAATATCATGTAGTCAAAATGAATCAGTTGATAATTGCACCATAGACAATAATTCGGAAGCAAAATTTCAGGCAACAACGACAACAAATGATGTTATATTTAAAGAAGTAAAAAAAGAATTATTAAAATCGGCTCCTGTAATAGTTGTTTTTCAATCAACATACTATGACGAGCCGGATTCAGAAGGAGTCTTATCGCTAATTACAAAAACTCTTGGCTATTCGAATGACAAAGAAGAAATTCTTGAATTCATTTACGAATTCCCAATAATAGGGAAAGCCCCTGACACGGTAGAATTTATTCGCTGTTCAGCTTATTCTCACATTTATTTTATTTGTAAGAATGATACTTTAATTGATTTTAATTGGGACCCAGGAAGGAATCAAATTCATTCAAGTTTTTCTGGATACCATAAAATAGATTTTAGTAAACTTGATAAAGTGTTAGATATTATAAAATTGAAATGAAATATACAATAATGATGGATTGAGTATGTGCTTCTTTTCGTTGTTTAAAAAATTCTTCCTTGTACGATTATCGTTTCATGAAAAAAATACTCATCATACGTTTTAGTTCCATTGGCGATATTGTATTAAATACGCCTGTGATCCGTTGTACAAAACAACAAAAGCCTGATATTGAAATTCATTACCTTACAAAAAAATCTTTTAAGGGCATTTTAGAACACAATCCTTACATCACCAAAATTCACCTCATCGAAAAAGAAGTGAACGAAGTTATAGAAGATCTGAAAAAAGAAAACTTTGATTTTATTGTTGATCTCCATAACAATATCCGATCGTTGCAAATAAAAATGGCACTCGGCAAACCCTCTGCATCATTCAAAAAGCTAAATTTTAAAAAGTGGCTGCTCGTAAATTTTAAAATAAATAAAATGCCTTCAACGCATATAGTTGATCGCTATTTACAAACTGTTGGATCACTTGGAATAAAAAACGATAATAAAGG
>JAIOQD010000734.1 GCA_021413595.1 Bacteroidota bacterium
TTCGTGAAAGCAGTTTCCAATTAGTAACAAATGTAATCGGTAGAATTGGAATTTGCTTTTGTATTGCAATGGCAAAAGCTCCTGATTTGAATGTTGTTAGTTTAGGAGCATCTTTAGAGATGGTTCCTTCAGGAAATATCACCAATGGATTTCCATCATCTATTGCGTACGACATATTTTTGAATGCTTTAAAGTTCCCGGTTCTGGTGTCCCTATCCACCAGAATATTCATTCCGGATGTTTAATAAATATGGAACAAAGGCCATTTTTCAATTTCCTTTTTTCCAGTAAAAACAAAGTATTTACTAAATATGGTGTAAAGACAAAAAATATCAAGATATGAGCTGTGATTGGGACAAATAATATATGCGCCACTTTGAGGAATATTATTGACACCTATTACCTTCAAGCGAGCTCCCGCAAAAAGTAGTAAAAGAAAGGCATGTACCCTCATTAATTTAAATGCTTTTGGGAAACGCGTTTGTTTTGAAAGTAGAAAATAAACAATAGGATATGAAATAATAAGCGATAGAACAAAAACGATCAGGTAGTAGATTTTATAAATAACCCGAAAAGGTAATTTAATATATTTCATAATGATATTAATTATTTTTTTACTTTATGTTTGGTGCTAACCCTCCTTATTTATTAAGTGGTTACACAATTCGACACTATTTGGGACATGATTTATAGGCAGGTGTCAGAAAAATCTAACATACTCCACCCCATAATTGTTTTTTACCACTTCCCAGATCGTAAACATGCTCTTTAACTTTTCCTGCCCAACAAAGGTCTGAATGCATTTTTGTGAATGTTGTATATGGAATTGGTTTACCAATGGTCAATTTGATGAATTTCCCTTTTTGCCTAAACACTTCGTCAACCAGGTAAAACATTTCGATGTTTGCCTTTATCCCAATTTTTTTCCTCAACGAGGCAAGGTTATAAAAGAAGTTGCTATTACGTGCATCAATATGTACCGGAATAATATTACGCTTATATTTAATGGCTTTAGTAATAAAGCTCTTCTTCCACTCCAAATCTTTAATTTCTCCATTTTGTCTTCTAGAAACAAGTCCTGCAGGAAAAACAATGATACATTCATCCGAAGCATAGGCATTATCAATACGTCTTATATTTTCAATTGCATTTTTTGCATGTTTGTTAACAGGTATTAATAATGAACTTAAATTTTTTAAGTTCATGAGGATATCATTCACCATTGCTTTGATATCGCTTCTTTTATTTCCCACTTCTTTCATCACTGCTATACCATCAATACCACCTAAGGGATGATTGCAAACAACAATACAACCGCCATTTTCTGGAATATTTTCTGTTCCTTCGCTTATAACATGGATTTGAAAATTATTCAATGTGGCGCTAACAAAATCATGGGCATACAGATCTTTTGTTCGAAGCAAAAAATCATTAAACTCATCCTGATGAATAATGCGTTTTACATAGCTTAACATAAAACCGGGGAGCATTTTTAATAAGCGCGGATTTTTTGTCCGGATAACTTCTTCCAGGTCTATTTTTTGTATCTGATTATTTTGTGTCAATTGATGGGAGTGATACGATCTGCCTACGCAAACGCTATATTCGCATTTTGAATATGGCAAATCTACCCGAATGATTCTTCAGGCAAATATGGCTTTACTCCAAGCCATAAATTTGTATAGAACAAAATTGGGTGCAATAGTTTTGGTAAACTATGATACAGAACAGTGTTCTTCCTCATGGTTTTCTGAATTGACTATTTTTACAGATTTTTACAAATTGAAAAAATTTCACCTCCCGATTTAGTTTTCATTTGATATCATTAGGTTGTAATAGCTCGCGGCTGAGAACTCTTTAATCAATTTTTTTTTAATGATTTTAATTTCCCTTTATCACCTACCAATTTCCTGAGAATAGATACATTGGAAATTATTTCGCTGTTCTTCAAAAAAAAGTGACCAGAAAAAGGCTCAATGTTGCGCACCTTCAATTATTCTAAAAATATGAAGTATAAATGGGAACAAAGCATCCATTGTTTCTTTTGCTCCCTTGGTTGAACCGGGCAGCGCAAGAATAAGTGTTTTGCCTTTCATGCCGGCAACGCCTCTTGAAAGCATCGAAAATGGGGTTCGGTCTTGTCCATAATTTCTTGCCGCTTCCATAATTCCGGGAATTTCTTTATCAAGCAGTGGCCTTATGGCTTCAGGCGTAATGTCACGTGGTGAAAGGCCTGTGCCGCCTGTAAGGATAATGATATCATTTTTTAAATCGTAAAGTTTTTTTATGCTATTGCGAATATCTATTGTTTCATCGGGGATAATAGAATAATCTGAAACAGAAACTTTACATGATTCTAATTTTTTAATAATTGCTTTGCCGGCTTTGTCTTCTTTCTTGCCTGCCGAAATACTATCTGAACAAACGATGACCGCAGCTTTTAAATCTTTTCTAAATTTATCCGTAAAATCAGATTTACCACCTCTTTTTTCTTTCAGTTTTATAGAGTTGATCTCAATCCCTTTGTCAATGGGTTTCAGCATGTCATATATAGTAAGTGCAACCACAGAGGCTCCGTGCATAGCCTCCACTTCTACACCTGTTTTGTAAATAGTATGCACTTCCATTTCTATGTGGATTTCCATCTCTTTAATTTCATAACGGACAGCCGTGAATTCAACCGGTAAAGGATGGCAATCAGGAATCATGTCACTGGTGCGCTTCACGGCAAACAATCCTGCTGTTTTTGCCATCTCAAATACATCGCCTTTAGGAACGGTTTTATTTTTAATAGCATCAATGGTTTCTTGTTTGCTTACCTTAACAATTGCCTCTGCAATAGCTTCTCTTAAAGTACTTGATTTGAATGTAATATCTACCATAAAAAAATTTGACTATTAAATAGTTTAACCACTTGATAATTATATAAACACATTTCAAATTTGCATGTGAGCGAATTATTTTGTGTTTTCCTTCCAAACAAAGGTTTCATCTTCAAAAATTTCTTTTCCCCATACCGGAACATTAGCCTTTATTTCTTCAACAATATATCTACATGCATCAAACGCCTGAGTGCGGTGTTTAGATGAGACAAAAACAAAAAGACAGATCTCTCCTGCCTTAACCCTACCAATACTATGATAAATATGCATACACGTCAGCTCAAATTTATCAAAGGCAGCTTCGCGTATTTCATGGAATTTTTCATCTGCCATTTCTTCATACGTTGTGTACTCGATTGCATGAACAGTTTTATTTTCGATAACATCACTTCTCACTTGTCCGAGAAAAATATCATGTGCGCCAATAGTTGTTTTAGTACTGTGTTTAGCAATAGAATCAGCAATAAAAGTAGGACTTATGGGGCCTTTAACAAAAACGGTATGTTTTTTATGCTCTTTCATTTTTTTAATTTAAACCGAATTAAGAATTAGTGATAGTTTAATCCATTTTTGTTCTAAATTGATTTAGACCAAGAAATAATTCCTCCCTCTAAATTGTGAAGATTTGTAAATCCAAAATTTCTTTCAAGTATTTCAATAGCGCGCTTGCTTCTTGATCCGCTTTTACAAAAAACAATTACCTTTTTCTTTTTTGAAATTAAATGTGTTTGATTGTGAATATCACTTAAAGGGATTTTTAAATCCAACAGTTCGGATATCTGAGGTTCCTCAAAGGGCTCTCGAACATCCAAAAGCTGCAGCTCCGAATTATTTTCAATAATCAATTTAAGTTCGTCTGCGGAAATTGATTTTGTTGATGATGCACT
>JAIOQD010000436.1 GCA_021413595.1 Bacteroidota bacterium
AGCAATTACTTTTTATTTAAAAGCTGCTGAACAAAATGTAAATAACTTTTCTACACCTGTTTTTTTGAAAAAGGCAGCAATGGCTAACGAAGATAAAGGTAATTATGCTGATGCAGTGAAATTATACGAACGTATTAAAAACGAATATGCCGAAACTACTGACGGTAAGGATGCTGAGAAATACATTAGCCGCGCTAAAACATTAGGCAACTTGTAAAATATATTTTTTGATTTTTAGAATTTTTGATTTTAGAGTTAAATCAAAAATTCTAAGAGCCAAAAATCGACTCATTTCAATATAGTTACCTTCACTAAATCAATTTTTGATTTTTTTGTTTTAAAAATTCTACAAATCACCAACTCTCCAAATCAACAATTCTAATGTCTTCTGCCTTAAAAAACCTATCTGACTTTAATCATACAACTATCCCTAATGGTGCAGGAATGAGAATTGGTATTGTGGTGGCTGAATGGAACATTGAAGTAACCGGAGCGCTTAGAGATGGAGCAATTAAAACATTGCTGGATAATGGTGTTATCGAAAATGATATCATTGTAAAATACGTTCCCGGAAGCTTTGAATTAACTTTTGGTGCACAATTACTTTGTGAAGATAAAAGCATCGATTGTGCCATCTGTTTAGGCTGTGTGATACAAGGTGAAACCCGCCATTTTGATTTTATTTGCGATGCAGTGGCACAAGGTGTTACCAATGTAAGTTTGAAATACAATAAGCCGGTAATATTTGGACTGTTAACCCCAAACACTTTGCAACAAGCTCAGGACAGAGCCGGAGGAAAACACGGTAATAAAGGTGATGAAGCTGCAATTACAGCCATTAAAATGGTTTCTTTAAAAAAAGGCTAATTCATTAAGGGCAGTTCTAAAAATTAAAAAAAATAACCACTAAGACACTAAGTTCAAAAGCCTCACAGAGAATTCCTTAGTGTTTCTAAGTGTTCTATTGCCTTAGTGGTAATGTTTTTGTTTTGATAATGAATTTTTGGAACTTCCCTTAAGTTAAAACCAGCCCACATATTTTGACAGGCTCAATATGACCATCGCGCAGTCAGTCAGAGTAAGCCTGTGGTGAATTCCGCAATTCTGCTGGATTGTCAATAAACCCCTTCTACAAAATTTACAAATTCAGATATTAACAAGATGGATATGGAAAACTTTTTGATACCGTGTTATTTATAATGACTTTGTATTTATTTTTGTTTCATGAAAAAGATCCTACCCATTATAAAAAACAAATACCTGCTAACCATAATTGGATTAGTGGTATGGGTTGTGTTTTTTGATAAAAATGATCTTGGGAACCAAATTGAACTGCGCCAGCAGGTAAAACAACTTGAAAAAGAACGGAATTATTTTGCAAATGAAATTTCCGTAATTACTTCCGATATTAAAGAACTTACCACCAACCCTAATACATTAGAAAAATTCGCCCGCGAAAAATATCTGATGAAACGCAACAATGAAGATATTTTCGTGATTGTTGAGGATAAAAAGAATTAGAAGTACTCCAATAAAATAAATCTCCATTCGTTTGTAATCCTGAAATAGCACCTTTCAATTGTAATTATACTTACATTTGAAAAGTGAATGGTAATTGGGAGTTTCTTATACCCATAAAATATTTACAAACATTTGTAAATTTAAAGCATGGAGTTAGCTAAACGTCATAGTAATTTTAATAACGATATTTAGATACATTATGATATGAATTGGGAAACATATATTGCATTTGGTGACAGTATTACAATTGGTGCAAGAACTTATTTAGGGTATCCTGAATTAGTAGGTAACAAACTAAGCAAAGCCTTAAAAAAACAATGGAATGTCATTAACCATTCTGTAAGTGGATTTAAGGCTATCGATCTGGCAAGATATATTGACAAACATTTTTCTTCTCTTGAGAAGCACAAATCGTCAATTACTTCAATATTAATTGGGACGAACGACATTAAAGAAAAAACGTCAGTTGAAGATTTTAAAATTGCATTGAATCAAATCATTATCAAAACCAAATTATTGACGACAAATCAAAATGTAATTATTTTAACAATCCCAGAATTTCATAAAGGAATCATGTATCCCTATTCAATTGATATGAATCAAACAATTTCCTCTTTCAATAAAGCGATAAGTCAATTAGTCAATGAAAATGGTTTACGAATGTTGGAACTGAATCATTCGGAAATTGATTTTTTAGACGGAGTGCATTTAAACCGTACCGGAATTGAAAATTTTGCAGATCAAATTTCCCTATACATTCTTAAGGATAAAGGAGTGAACATTGGCTAAGATTCTATTTATAACATCCCGCTTCCCTTACCCTCTAGATAAAGGCGATAAATTAAGAGTATATTTTCAGTTGAAAAATTTGGCTGAAGGAAACGAAGTGTACTTAGTAGCTATAAATGAAACCAAGGTTTCTGAAAAACATCTTGAAGCTTTATCACCATTTTGCAAATCCATCCATCTGTTTATTTTGCCATTACACAAAAGAATCTACCAACTATTCTTAAGCCCTTTTAAAAAGATTCCTTTGCAAGTGGCTTTTTTTTATAATCATGGAATAAAGAAAAAAATAGAAAAACTAAGCAATGAAATTGAACCCGACCATATTCATTGTCATTTAATCAGAACAACAGAATATGTCAAGGATATCTACCCAACAATAAAGTCGCTTGATTTTATGGATGCTTTCGGAAAAGGAATGGAAAAAAGGCAGATAATTGAGCCCAATATTATCAAGCGGGTTCTTTACAAATATGAAAAAAATCAACTTTACAATTATGAGGCACGGGTCTTTCAGTTCATCGATAAATTTTGCATCATTTCAGATCAGGATAAAAATCTGATTAAAAGCCCACGAGCTCATGAAATTAATATTATACCAAATGGCGTAGACTTTGAAATGTTTTATCCGCAGATAAAAGAAAAAAAATACGACTTATTATTTATGGGAAATTTAGGTTATCCACCTAATATTGATGCAGTATTCTTTCTATCCAATGAAATAATTCCACTAGTCAAAAAAGAAAAACCGCACATAAAGTTGCTAATTGCAGGTATTAATGCTCCGAAGCGTATCCGAAAACTTTCATCTGAGAACATTGATGTTATAGAAAATTTTGAGAACATAAGTACCTCAATTGCGATGTCAAAAATTATGCTTGCTCCAATGAAAATAAGTATCGGCCTTCAAAACAAAATTTTACAAGCAATGGCAATGAAAACTCCCTGCATTGTAAGCACTTTATCCAACAATGCTATAAATGCTCCGAACAACAAAGCGATACTTGAAGCAAATTCGCCTATCGAATTCACAAAAAAAATTGTTGACTTATTAAATAATGAAAAAAAAGCATTTGAAATCGGGCAAGAAGGCTTTAAATTTGTTAAAGAACACTATTCTTGGAAAAAACAAAATGAGTTATTTACTAAACTAATGCTTCATCAGAATTGAAAGAAACAATCATAAAAATTCTACATTTTGTTTTAGGATACGAAAGATATCTTAAGATTTTCAGTATCTTCAAAATAAAAACACTTTGTCTTGACGAGAGAAAATCAGACTTTTTGTTTTTTAATAAACTTATTGATGAAAACGCAACGATAATAGTTATAGGTGCTTGCATAGGAATAACTACGATTCCTTTAGCAAAAGGAAAACTTCAGAGAAATATTTTTGCATACGAGCCTTTGTCTTCTAACTTTAAAGAATTGATTTACGTTGTCAACTATTTTAACTTGAAAAATGTAAATAGTTACAATATAGGACTAGGAAATAAATTGGAAAAGAGAGAAATAATATTACCAATTTTAAAAGGAGTTAGAAAGCAAGGAATGGCTCACATAAAAGACAGTACACAATTGGAATACAATGAAGGATTAACCGAAATGATTGAGCTAGACACCTTGGACTGTAGAAAAGAGGTAAATAGTATAAAAATAGATGCTATAAAAATTGTTGCTGAAAATTTTGAATACCAAATATTTGAAGGAGCTAAAAAGATTATTGAAAACAATAAAACACTGATCTATTGTGAACTTTGGGATAATAAAA
>JAIOQD010000101.1 GCA_021413595.1 Bacteroidota bacterium
TTGTTCATAGAGGTTAGCAAAATTTCACCTGCCCCCAATGTTTCTACTTGTTTAGCCCAGCTAACCGTTTTTAACAAAGTAGGGATTTTACCTCCGCTTACATATACCATCCATTCGCCACTTTCAAATTTGGTATCAATAGCAATTACAACACATTGACTTCCATATTGGCTTGCAATTTCAGAAATTAATTCAGGGCGTTTAACTGCAGAAGAATTGAGACTTACTTTATCAGCACCCGCATTAATAATTGCGGATACGTCTTCAACCGAATTTATTCCACCACCAACCGTAAAAGGAATATTGATCTCTTTTGCTATTTTCCGAACCAGCTCAACTAATGTTTTTCTTTTTTCAATTGTAGCTGTTATGTCCAAAAAAACCAATTCGTCAGCCCCTTCCGCTACATACTTTTTTGCAAGTTCAATAGGGTCACCGGCATCACGAATATCAATAAAATTGATTCCCTTTACGGTACGACCATCTTTAATATCTAGGCATGGAATGATCCTCTTTTTTAACATAGTTCGCGCAATTCTTTTAAAGTAATTTTTTTCTCATAAATAGCTTTACCAATGATAGCTCCTTCACATTTCATCTCTTTCAGTTTCATCAAATCAGCTACGGAAGATACACCTCCACTAGCAATGAGTGCAATTTTAGTTTTGCTTAAAATTTCAGTATAAAGTTCATTTGAAGTTCCCTGTAACATTCCATCTTTTGCAATATCGGTGCAAATAACATAGTTAACGCCCTTGTTTTTGTATTCATTAATAAAATCCACCACTTCTATTTCAGAACTTTCCAACCAGCCATGAGTTGCAATTTTTCTGTTTATACAATCTGCACCTAAAATTATTTTTTCGGCACCGTATATAGTAAGCCATTCCAAAAATAAAGCTGGATCACTCGCTGCAACACTGCCTCCGGTTATTTGCGAAGCACCGTTTTCAAAAGCGATTTTAAGGTCTTCATTACTTTTTAAACCTCCCCCAAAATCAATTTTCAACTTTGTTTGCGTTGCAATTTCGTGCAAAATTTTATGATTCACAATATGCTTTGATTTAGCCCCATCCAGATCAACCAAATGAAGATATTGAATGCCGTTATCTTCAAACTCTTTGGCTATTTCCAGAGGGTTTTCATTATAAATTTTCTGCGTACTGTAATCACCTTTGGTAAGTCGAACACACTTTCCGTTGATGATATCTATGGCGGGAATAATTCTCATTTTTCAATTAAGATTTTATTATATCAGATTTTATTTCAAGAAAATTTTTCAAAATAATTGTTCCAACATCGGCTGATTTTTCGGGGTGAAATTGAGTTGCATAAAAATTGTTTTTTTGCATTGCTGCGCTGAATGGTAAAATATAATCGCATATAGCAGTAGTGTTTTCACACACTTCAGCATAGTAACTGTGTACAAAATATACATTGTCCGATTCGCTGACGCCATTAAAAAGATCGCCTTTTAAATTTTGCAAATTGTTCCATCCCATGTGAGGAACCAATTCTTTAGGTGGAAATTTTTTAACCTGAGTTTCAAAAATACCCATACACGAAGTATTTCCCNNNNCCCTCCTCAGAATAAGTACACATTAGCTGCTGACCCAAACAGATCCCTAAAACCGGTTGTTTTAATGATTTTATCAATTGGTCCAACTTCTTTTCTTTTAAATAATGCATCGCTGAACTAGCTTCACCAACGCCAGGGAAAACCACCCTGTCAGCAATTTTAATTTGCCCGGGATTGTCCGTAACCATGCAGTTGTAACCTAATCGGTTAATCGCATTTTCGACCGACATGATATTCCCTGCATTGTACTTTATTATAACTATATTCATTGACGTAAGGTGCATGAATTAAGGATTAGGTGATTCGGAGATTTCTTATTTAAGAAATGTGTTGATTGTCATATAAATTGTTAATACTAATTGATCTAATTTTTTTTCAAAAAAATCAAGTCTTTAAACGAATTTGTTCTTTCCGTATATATGTTGTTCTTCTTTTAATCATTAACACTTATAAACTACCCTTAGTACTTGGAATAGAAAAATTGTTGGTCCTGCTTACTGCCATTTTTATTGCTTTTGCAAAAGCTTTAAAAATGGCTTCTATCTTATGATGCTCATTATCTCCCTCCGCCTTAATATTTAAATTGCATTTTGCATTGTCGCTGAACGATTTAAAAAAGTGCATAAACATTTCAGCAGGCATTTCTCCAATTTTATCACGTTTAAATTCAGCATCCCAAACCAACCAGGGTCTGCCTCCAAAATCAATGGCCACCTGAGCCAAACAGTCGTCCATGGGCAATAAAAAACCATAGCGCTCAATTCCCTTTTTACTTCCCAGCGCTTTTAAAATAGCTTCACCAAGGGTAATAGCAACATCTTCAATCGTGTGGTGTTCATCAATATGTAAATCACCATTTACCTTTACGGAAAGATCCATATTCCCATGTTTGGCAATTTGTTCGAGCATGTGGTCAAAAAAACCTAAACCTGTTGAGATAGCGCTTTTCCCAGAACCATCGAGATTAATTTCCACTTCGATATTGGTTTCAGATGTTACCCTTTGCACTTTTGATTTCCTTGGTTCTGATTTTAGTAATTGATAAATATCTGCCCAGTTTAATGTTGATAGAGCTGCATCATCACATTTATCTTTACTTAAGTAAATACTTTTACACCCCATATTCTTAGCCAATTGTACATCGGTTAATCTATCACCGATCACATACGAATTAGCCAGATCGTAATTGCCTTTTAGGTAGTGAGTAAGCATAGCAGTACCCGGTTTACGGGTAAGCAAATTTTCGTGAGGGAATGATCTATCAACAAGAATTTCTGCAAATTCAATTCCTTCATTTTTAAATGCCTGAATAATTTTGTTTTGTGCTGGCCAAAATGTTGTTTCAGGAAAAGATATTGTACCAAGCCCATCCTGATTAGTAACCATTACTAAATCATAATCCAGCTCGCGAGCTATCCTGGAAAGGTATTGAAAAACTGCCGGATAAAATTCCAGCTTTTCCAAACTATCTAATTGCAGATCAACAGGAGGTTCAATCACCAAAGTCCCGTCCCTATCTATGAATAACACCTTTTTCATCGTTTAATTTTGCTTAATTCATTAATCAATTTTTTATTTTCTTCCGCAGTTCCAACAGTGATCCGGATACAGTTTTTTACAAGGGAGTTTCTGTTTCTGGTTATTACTTTTTGATCAACCAATTCATTATATATTCGGTTGGCATCTATTGTTTCTACCAGTATGAAATTTGCATCAGAAGGATATATTTTGTTCACCACAGGCAACGTGCTTAATTGTTTTTCCAACCACTCCTTTTGTTCAATGATGATAGCTTTTCTTTTTTCAAATTCAGAATAGTTTTCCAAGGCACTTAAGGCCGCTTTCTGATTGAGTTCACTCACATTATAAGGCGATTTTATTTTGTTGAACAATGAAATTATTGCTGTATCTGCATACGCTGTACCTACCCTTGCCGAAGCCAGTCCCCATGCTTTACTGAACGTTTGAGAAACAATTAAATTAGGGTACTGTTTTATTTTATTAATAAATGAACCTGCTGTGCTGAAATCAATATAAGCTTCATCCACAATAACAATCCCTTTGAATTTTTGCAGCATCAAATCAATATTCTCGATATTATTTCCTGTGGGATTATTCGGAGAACAAATAAATATAAGTTTTAATAATTCATCATCCAGATAGTTTTCTAAAGATGCCAAATCAATTTGAAAAGACTCGTTTAAAGGTACTTTTATCAGTTCCACATCATTGATTTCAGCCGACACATCGTACATTCCATACGTAGGCGAAAAGGTGAGTGCCTTTTCCTTCCCTGGCTCACAAAAAATCCGAAAAGCCAAATCAATTACTTCATCGCTGCCATTTCCGATAAAAATATTTTCTACAGGAATTGATTTTAGTACGGCTAGTTTTGATTTAAGTTCCTTCTGAAAAGGGTCGGGGTAGCGATTGAGCGAGCCAAATGGATTTTCATTGGCATCCAAAAACACACCTTCTTTTCCGGTAAACTCGCTTCTTGCACTTGAATAAGGCTTTAAATTGAGAATGTTTTTGCGAACAATTTTTTCTAATTCAAACATTTTACAAACTTTTTAATCTTAGTGTAACTGCATTTTTGTGAGCGAATAATTGTTCTGCTTCTGCCATCAATTCAATAGCAGGGCCAATATTTTGTATCCCTTCTTTGCTCAACTCCTGAAAGGTGATTTTTTTAACAAAACTATCCAAAGAAACTCCACTGTAACTGCGTGCGTAACCATTTGTTGGCAGCGTGTGATTAGTTCCGCTGGCATAATCTCCCGCACTTTCGCAGCTGTAATTTCCTAAAAAAACTGAACCGGCATTTGTTATTTCGGGAATCATTTTTTTTGCCTTAACAGTAGCTAAAATTAAGTGTTCGGGAGCATATATGTTACTAAATTCAATACATTCATTTATATTTTTTAAAACAATGGCTTTACTGTTTTTTAATGCCTTTTCTGCGACCTCTTTGCGTGGTAATGCTTTTAGTTGTTTTTTTAATTCAATACTAATTCTGTCAAGCACTTTTTCATCATCCGACAATAAAATCACCTGACTATCTGCTCCATGTTCGGCTTGCGAAAGTAAATCGGCCGCTACAAAGGATGGATTACAGGATTTGTCAGCAATGATAAGCACCTCACTTGGACCGGCAGGCATATCAATGGCTATACCAGAATTTTGAGCTACCTGCTTTGCGGCTGTTACGTATTGGTTCCCGGGGCCAAATATTTTATCTGCTTTAGGAAGAGTTTTTGTTCCAAAGGTCATTGCAGCGATTGCTTGAATACCTCCAATAGAATAAACAGAAGTGATGCCTACTAAATTTGCAGTGTATAAAATGGCAGGATTTATGCACCCCTTTTTATTGGGAGGTGTACATAATACTATCTCTTTACATCCGGCTAATTTTGCCGGAATGCCCAACATCAAAACCGTTGAAAACAAAGGAGCCGAACCTCCGGGTATATAAATTCCAATTTTTTCAATCGCTCTGCTTTCGCGCCAACAATTCACACCTTTGGTTGTTTCTATAACTCCTGACGCTTCTATTTGTGCTACATGGAATTTTTCAATATTGCTTTTGGCAAGTTGTATTGCTGCTTTTAATTCTTTGGGGATTTTTTTTGATGCATCAGAAATGTTTTTTTTACTTACTGTCAAGGATTTTAAATCAACCTGATCAAAAAGCAGGCTATATTTTTTAAGGGCTTTATCACCCTCTTTTTTTACATCCGTAAAAACCTGACTGACCAAGGTGTTCAATTCCCTTTTTTCTATTGTAGGTCTTTGCGTTAGCTTCAACCAGTCTTTTCTTTTTGGGTTTATTATTTTTTTCATGTTCCTCAAATTCTCAAATAAAGAGAGATGAATTTATTTATTTAACATTCCTTTTTTTCTAACTCAAAGCACCATTTTTTCAATTGGAAGTACAAGTATTCCTTGTGCACCTAATGTTTTGAGTTGATCAATAACAGCCCAGAACTGATCTTCTTTGACCACGGAATGAATGCTCACCCAACCTTCCTCAGCTAATGGTAAAACTGTAGGAGATTTCATTCCCGGCAAAATGGAAGAGATTTGAGCAATGGCGCTAACAGGAGCATTCAGCAAAATATATTTATTCTCCGAAGCAGTTTTAACCGCCTTTATTCTGAACAATAGTTTTTCTAAGATTTGTTGTTTTTCCTTGTTTAAGCTTTTATTAGAAATTAAAACAGCGCTGCTTTGTGTTACAACTTCTACCTCTTTTAATCCATTCATCACCAGTGTACTGCCGGTACTAACAATATCAAAAATTGCATTGGCCAA
>JAIOQD010000102.1 GCA_021413595.1 Bacteroidota bacterium
GGCGCTTTCATGAGTTTTATAAGTATGGGGATTCTTAACGAAATTCTGTTTTCAAAGTCCCACATCAAACACACTGATGATATTTTGAATGAACTGCGCAGAATAATTATTTTATCGGTAAACCCCGAAGGGGCATCTGAGGAAGGAAAAGATGGAATGGATGCAGTGTTATGCCGTTTTGATTTTAAAAGAATGGAATTGGAATATTCCGCAGCTAACAATTCTTTTTACATTATCAGAAATGGCGAATTATTGGTTTTTAAACCCGATAAAATGCCTGTAGGAAAATATGTTGGTTTAGAAAAAACATTTACACGAACAATAATTCCTTTACAAAAAGGAGACTGCATTTACACATTCAGTGATGGATATGCCGACCAGTTTGGTGGCCCCAATGGAAAAAAAATTATGAGTAAGCAATTAAAGGAATTGTTATTACTGAACAGTCATTTGTCAATGAAAGAGCAGAAAAAAATTCTAGCACAAACATTTGATGAGTGGAAAGGAAACATTGAACAGGTGGATGATGTACTGATTATAGGAATACGGGTTTGACAATATTTTAGAAACGAATTATTAATAATTATAAGTAATCCCTCCCTATATGGGAATGTGATTTAGTTAAGAAGCCATCGCACATATTTCGACAGACTCAATATGACCTGTGTACGATCAGTTTGGTCTTGCTGAAGACATTAGGCATGTGGTTTTAAAAAAATATTTTTAACTAAACAACATTGCCCTTGGGGGAGGTTAGGAGAGCATTTTTATGAACTACATTTTATTTGACGACAACACCCGAAATAACCTTTTACCACTTACGTTCACTCGTCCGGTGGCTGACATCCGAATTGGTATTTTAACCATTCGTGAAAAATGGGAGAAGTATTTAGATGCTAAAACATCTTCGAAAACAGAAACCTATTTGAGTGAAAAATATCCTATCGAATTTGCAATTGATACAGATAATGTTTGGATCAACGGATCATTTTGTCCCAATGAAAAATTAATTGAAGAGATCAAGTCATTAAAACCAATGGAGGTTTTATTTGACGCAACTACTGTTATAGCTGCAAATTCGGGAGATGTAAAGAGTTTCGAAATTGCTTTAGTTGAAGCATTTACAAGATATCAATCACATGCCAAAGCCTTGCGTATTGAAAATACCTGGGACATTTTTTCAAAGAACAGCGATGCAATAAATGCTGATTTTATACAGCTTACCTTTGGTCGTAAATCACTTGCATTAAGTTCAACTAACCAAGTGATAGATGTAGAAAACATTTTTGTAGAAGAAGGTGCAAAGGTGGAATGTGCTATATTAAATGCAAGTACAGGACCTATATATATTGGGAAAGATTCTGAAATTATGGAAGGCTCTGTTATCAGAGGACCATTTGCATTGTGTGAGCATTCAACATTAAAATTATCTACGAAAGTTTACGGCCCAACCACTATTGGCCCACATTGCAAGGTAGGAGGGGAGATCAATAATTCAGTGATATTTGGTTATTCAAACAAAGCACATGATGGTTTTCTTGGAAACGCTGTACTTGGCGAATGGTGCAATATTGGAGCAGATACTAATAATTCAAATTTGAAAAATAATTATTCCGAAGTGAAACTTTGGAATTATGAAAAAGAAGATTTTGTAAATACAGGCTTAACTTTTTGTGGACTTATCATGGCCGACCATAGTAAATGTGGGATTAATACGATGTTTAATACCGGAACAGTTGTAGGTGTAAATGCAAATATTTTTGGCGCAGGATTTCCACCAAATTTTATTCCTTCATTTTCCTGGGGTGGTGCATCCGGATTTTCTACCTATAAATTAAAAGAGGCTTTTGCAGTTGCTGCTCGTGTATTTGAACGCAGAGGTTTCGTGTTTGATGAAACGGAGCAGGAGATATTGGCTCATATTTTTGAATTAACTGAGAAAAAAAAATCCGGGAATTAGTTAATTTGAAAATGCGCTAATTCCATTATCAAATTAGCACATTTTCAAATTAGTTTCTATCCTATTTGTTCCTATCCAATTCTAATAAAACAGAAAAATACACCATCCTGCCAATTCTAGGGCCACCATAAACCTGGAACATTTTATTATTTAGCATATTGGATGCTCCTAATTTAAATGTAGTATGTATTTTAGGCACAAATTTGCTTATTTGAGCGTCTAACTGATCATAGGTAGGTACTTTGCCGGTAAATTGCGGTGAGCCTTCATACATAAAGCCTTCAACCCATTTATAATTAATGCTAAACCCAATGTTATTAATTGGTATAGGGCTGGTATTTTTAAATATTCTTGAAAATAATCCAAAATAAGTATTGATCTCCCGCCCGCTAAAGCCAATATTAAATTTATTTTTAGGGGTGTTAAATGCAGGAATAATAGGATCTTCAGCACTTTTCTTTTTTAATTCGTTCCAGGAGTAATTCCCTGTAAAAGCAAAGAACTTTTGGAAATAATAGGTTAAGCCTACAGAAGCACCTTGTGTGATCACCACTTCATTTGAGTTGGCCGCAACGCGATAAAATGTAATAGCGGATATATTATTTGGATTTCCTGGATCAAAACTAACATCGCCTCCTAATTTATAACCTAAGAAATCTTTATAATAGCTGTAATAATAACTTCCGTCAAAAAAGAGATTGTTAAAAAGTGTGGTTCTATAACCTACTTCAAACGATTTTACTTTTTCAGGTCTAACTGGTGGAATATCGAAGTAAACCAATGAACTTCTTTGTGGTAATGCCACACTGTAATAATCACCAATAGATTCTACAGTGACTAATGAGTCGAACCCGTTAACGTTGCCGATCAAAATAGCTCTTCCAACATTATAATAGAGATATTGATCTGCTAAAGTAGGATTACGAATGGCGGAGGAAAAAGATAGGCGAAGAATATTATTTTTATTAAAATTATATACTAAAGATGCTGCAGGAGAAACTACAAAATCGAAATTTTGATTTTTATCCACTCTTGTAGTTAAATTTAATTTTAACCTTTCATCCATTATTTTTTTTTCTAATCCGGCATAAGCACCGAATTCATAATTAGTAATTTTCACGCTTCCTGTATCACTGAATACAGTACCTGCTGAATTTGGTTTATACAATCGAGAGTTTGCTCCAATAGTAATGTCCACCGGTTTAGGTGTGAATTTATATTCACCATGAATATGATAAAGGGCTGATCTGTCAATCAATCTTAACCACCTTCTCCGTAAGTCGCTTTTGAAGTGATGTCATTAAGGGCGTCTTTAAATGCCTGTGTTCCAGGAACTAAACGGTTATTATCAGCATATCCTCTTGCATAAGAATGCCATAGTGTCAAGGAGTCGGAATAGAGATTCATTACTGCATCAGCCTG
>JAIOQD010000437.1 GCA_021413595.1 Bacteroidota bacterium
CATCAGAAATTAGATTTGGAAATCTAAAAAATAATTATTCTCAAAAATCAATTATTCATCATTTAGGTACAGCTGTTATAATTCAGTTAATTAAATGTATTTTTGCAGCATGACAAAAGAATTTTATTTAAAACACCATTCGTATCACATAAAGGCAATCTTTTCTGCCTTGAAAAACATTTTTGAAAAAAACGAATATGCCGACAAGGCAATTGAAAAAGAAATGCGTAGCCATAAAAAATGGGATGTCAAAGAACGCGCTTTTGTTGCCGATGTAACATACGATATGGTGCGGAACTGGCGGTTATTATTTGCTGCAGCAGGTGTAGAAGGAAAACTGACAGATAAAAATTTGTGGAATGTTTTCGGAACCTATTTAGTTTTTGACGGATATGAATTACCGGAGAGTAATTATTTTAAAGGCTTAAATGCAAAAAAGATAATAACGCAGTTGGAGAAATTTCATAAGATCAGAAAAATACGTGAATCAATTCCTGATTGGTTAGATGAACTGGGTGAAAAAGAATTAGGAAAAGAATGGGACAAAATTATCAGAGCGCTTAATCAACGACCATCAACTATCTTACGTGCAAATTCTTTAAAAACAAGTCCAAAGGAATTACAAACGATCTTAGAGGAAGAGAAAATAACCGACTCCTCACTTATCAGTTGGTCGCCTGATGCAGTGGAATTAAAATTCCCACGTAATGTTTTTCGTACGGAAGCATTTCACAAAGGATTATTTGAAGTGCAGGACGCATCCTCCCAAATGGTTTCTGAATTTTTAAATGTACAAGCCGGAATGCGCGTGGTAGATGCGTGTGCGGGAGCTGGAGGGAAAACATTGCATCTTGCAGCATTGATGAAAAACAAAGGACGCATCATTGCTTTGGATGTGAAAGAAAACAAATTACTTGAATTAAAAAAGCGAGCCACACGTGCCGAAGTTAGAATTATAGAAACACGAACTATTGACTCTTCAAAAGTTGTAAAACGTTTAAAAGACACTGCCGATAGATTATTGCTTGATGTTCCTTGTTCAGGATTAGGTGTGCTTCGCAGAAATCCGGATAGCAAATGGAAATTAAATTTAGAAGAGATTGAAAGAGTAAAAACTATCCAGCGCGAAATACTTTCCAGTTTTCCGGATATAACCAAAGTGGGCGGAAAAATGGTTTATGCAACATGCAGCATACTTCCGTCAGAAGGCGAAGAACAAATAAAATGGTTCTTGAAACAAGTAGGCGATAAATGGAACTTACTTGGTGAAAAGCGCTATTCGCCTGAGATTTATCATGCCGATGGATTTTATATGGCATTACTTGAACGAATGAAATAATTTCTTTTTTACTATTTGTAGTTCTTTGTTTATTAAAATTCGTTTTGGGGTTCATTGCTGCAAAAAAATATTTTTCTTATTTTTTATTTGAAAAAAAATTAAGAAACGCAAAATTTTATTTGATTCTTTTTGATATTAAAAAATGATTGGCAATCCGTTTTTCAAAATCCACTACAACTCTTTTTATAAAAACACTGAACACCGCAATCACCTTTAAAATTAGGAAACACAGAGGTGGGCATTAAAAACAAAAAAAATTTTTTTAATTTTTTTTTGTCACTTTTAAAAAAAAAATTTCAAAAAGCGGAGCGGTTGAAATAATGCACTAACCGTTATCAACATATTTGTGTTAATAAAATAAAGTTTATTTTTTCTTTTTGTGTCAATAATTTTTCTTACTTCGTGTCATAATAATTTAATAACCAAAAACAAAAAAAACCATGGCAAAAAAAGTAGCAAAAAAAGCAGCTCCTAAAAAAGCAGCTCCAAAAAAAGCAGCAGCTAAAAAAGTAGCTAAAAAAGCAGCTCCAAAAAAAGCAGCTAAAAAAGCAGCTCCAAAAAAAGCAGCTAAGAAAAAGTAAAAAAAGGCTCGTAAGAGCCTTTTTTTTTGTTCTATATTTTGCCCTCCCCTTCTTACAACAATCCCCTAAGACTTCTCAATAACACCAATACCAGGCAATTCATTTAATGTGATCTTTCCGTTTACAAATTCAATTCCGTCAAACAAATTATTTTTAATTAATAAAGAGCCGTCCAAGTCGGCATAATCAACCAATGGAGAAAGTTGTGCTGCGGCCGATATAGCACAGGATGTTTCACTCATACAGCCCATAAGAACCTTCAAATTTAATTCACGAGCCTTGGTGATCATTTTAAATGCTTCGTGCATACCAGTACATTTCATTAGCTTAATATTAATGCCATGAAAGCAATCTTTGATCTTATCAATATCCGAATAACGCTGAATGCTTTCATCCGCAAATAGCGGTA
>JAIOQD010000103.1 GCA_021413595.1 Bacteroidota bacterium
ATCTGTCCAATAATTATATTTTATTCCGTTTTTATCAGTTAAGTCTCCGTAAGAATCAAACTTTAAATAACCAAAACCGGCAAACAAATAGGGAGCAAAAATACTCGAACGTTTAAAAATAAGATCGTTGTCGAGATGTAATACAAAGTTTAAATCCGCCTGAATTACCTTTGATTCAAAGTTTAAATTACGCTTTGCTCCCATCTCACTATCTGCCAATTTTCCATAGATACCATTCATTGACACTCCAAATGCTTTACCAATACGTTGTTCAATAGCCAAATTATATCCTCCTCTTATCCTGCTTAAAGAGGTTAAATTCACCCCGTTTCCAATATCTCCATCAAATGAAAGAACACCTAATCCAAGTGCCAAGGAAGGAAGCTGCTTCGCTTTTTTGGGTTTTTCGTTTTGTGAATTGGTAATACCTATAACAACCAATAATAAAACAACAGTTAGTAAAATTTTCTTCATCATAAGGTTTTAATTTAACTTGACTTAGACATTATTCATCATTAAAATTAGTGATTTTTCTTATCATTTCAAAAAACAAGAGTAAAATCAGACTCAATTACACAAAATTGCATAAAAAACGACTTTTTATTCGAGAAATTCGTATCGATAGCTCTTTCGTTTCGAGTGGTTACTATTTATACGTTCTAAATACGTTTTAAAAATTGGGTTTCAATAAATACTTAGAATAAAATTCATTGATAATGGCAACTGCATCGTCTGCCGAATCAACTATTTTAAAAAGATCCAAGTCTTTTTCGTTGATATTGTGCTCTTCTAACAGCATCGTTTCTTTTACCCAATTCATTAAACCTTCCCAATATCTTTTCCCAACCAACACAATAGGAAAGTGAGCCACTTTATTGGTTTGTATAAGTGTAATTGATTCGAATAATTCATCTAAGGTTCCAAAACCTCCCGGCATGGCTATAAATCCTTGGGAGTATTTTAAAAAAATAGTTTTCCGAACAAAGAAATAATCGAAGTTGATATTTTTATCATTATCAACAAAAGGATTGGAGCTTTGTTCAAAAGGGAGAACAATATTTAATCCAACCGATCTGCCACCGCCTGCTTTAGCTCCTTTATTAGCGGCTTCCATAATACCCGGGCCACCACCGGTAATTACGCCATAACCTTCGCGGGTGAGTTTAAAAGCAATCTCTTCAGCAAGTTTAAAGTATGGATTTTCGGGTTTAGTACGTGCCGAACCAAAAATAGAAACACATGGTCCGATGCGGCTCATTTTTTCAAATCCTTCTACAAATTCACTCATGATCTTAAAAATTTGCCAGGAGTCGGCAGCTTTTATATCGTTCCAGTCTTTGGAGGCAAATGCTTTACGTATTTTATCTTCGTCTTGGTTTGTCATAGTAGAAGGGCTTCCTAGCTTTTCTGAAGAAGGGGAAAAGAAGCGAAATTATTGGTTATTAAATATTAAATTTCAGTTTGTTTTTATAATTTACTTTTACAAATATAATAATTCAATCCACATCTCATCACCGGACTTTGTCCAGAAAAGGGAGGGAGATCAGGAGGGGCTCATCTCTTCTTTTAAATATTTTGCTGTATAGCTTACTTTATTTTTAATAATTTCTTCGGGGGTACCTTTACAAAGTATATTGCCACCACCATTACCACCTTCAATGCCAATATCAATAATATGATCAGCCACTTTTATAATGTCCATATTATGCTCAATCACTAATACGGTATTTCCGCTATTTACTAATTTATCTAATACTTCCAGCAATATACGAATGTCCTCAAAATGTAAACCTGTTGTTGGTTCATCTAAAATATAAAAAGTATTTCCGGTATTGCGCTTTGATAATTCGGTAGCTAATTTTACACGTTGTGCTTCACCACCTGATAATGTTGTACTTTGCTGACCAAGAGTGATATAACCTAAACCAACATCCTGCAACGTTTTTATTTTTTGAATGATAGAAGGAATGCTTGTAAAAAAGTCAACCGCAACATCAATTGTCATGTTTAATACGTCACTGATCGATTTTGCTTTGTAACGAATTTCTAATGTTTCTTTATTATACCGTTTTCCATTGCAGGTTTCGCAATTAACATATACATCAGGTAAAAAATTCATTTCAATGGTTCGCAATCCTGCTCCCTGACAGGTTTCGCAACGTCCACCTTTAACATTGAATGAAAAACGACCTGGTTTATACCCACGAATTTTTGATTCAGGAATTTCAGCAAATAAATTTCTGATATCCGAAAAAACAGCCGTATAGGTTGCTGGATTGCTCCGTGGGGTGCGGCCAATCGGAGATTGGTCTATCTCAATTACTTTATCAATATGCTCCAAACCGGTGATAGATTTATATGGCATCGGTTTTTTTTCGGAGCGATAAAAATATTTATTTAATATCGGATAAAGGGTTTCATTGATCAACGTGGATTTACCGCTCCCGGAAACTCCTGTTACACAAATTAATTTTCCCAATGGAAATTCAACAGAAATATTTTTTAAGTTATTACCAGTAGCTCCTTTTAGAACTAACGATTTACCATTACCTTTTCTTCTTTCCGCAGGTATTTTAATTCCTTTGATACCATTAATGTATTCAGCTGTTAATGTATTAAATTTCAATATTTCTGTTGGAGTACCTTGGGCAATTACCCGTCCACCGTGTATTCCGGCATGAGGTCCTATATCAATAACGTGATCGGCAGCCAAAATCATTTCCTTATCGTGCTCCACCACAATTACCGAATTACC
>JAIOQD010000438.1 GCA_021413595.1 Bacteroidota bacterium
GTAGAATTGTTTGAAACTAGGCAAGTCAGATAAACTATCACGATTACCAAGATTTAATTTTGAAATACCTTCTCCATCAATTGTTTTTCCAGGATTATATCTCTTAACTGGATTCGTACCTTCTTTTCTGAAAATTAAAACATCAATTTGGTTGTCAAAATAAATTCCATAAACCTGTTCTCCAACATAGCTATTCATGGCTTCTGCCATTTGTTTAGTTACAGCACTTTCAACTTTTGATGAATTTTCTTTTGCCTCCCAAACTATTAACATTTCCTTTGCTAATTCTTCTGGTAATGACTTTGACTTATCCCATTTATTATAATATGTTTTCCATGCATCAGTTTTAAATACAATGATGTCAGGATTTAATGATTTAGCACCTTCGCTACCTTTGGGAATGCAAAATTCAACACAAATATTTTCGGGCAGATACATTTTAGTTTCTACTATGCTCCAAACCATTCTTGCCCTGTAATATTCCTCGGAAAAAATACCCTTTGAATTTTTAGCACTAGCAATTTTGTTAGTTGAAAAAACACCACAATTTTTCTGATACCATTCAGGATTAATTTCTGATAGCTTTGAATATTTTTTATCAAATTCTTTGAATGCTTCAGCTATTTTCATTTGTTTTTGATTTTAAGTTTTGCATTATATTTTATTTTTTCTTCCGCTACTTGCATTGCTTGTAAGGCAAGAGATTCGTCACGAACTACGTAAACTAATTAGTCGCTGAGCCAAGCAATTATTACTTCATTCTTTTGGTCTTTGTAAAAGTCAGCAAGAGATTTCACTTGTTCTTTGGTCGGCATCCTTTCGTCACGCTCTATTTTGCTTAAAATAGTCGGGTCAAGGGAAAGTTTTGCTCCAACTTCTCTTAAAAGCAGTCCCTTGGTTTCTCTTAATTCTCGTAATGTCGTTCCTATTGTTTTCAATGTGCTTATTTTTGACTTGACAAATATTGGCAAATATAAAACAGTTTTTTTATTACACAATGGTCTGCCAAAAGAAATTATTAACAGTCGAAAAAACAGTCTACAAGTTGGGTGGTGGGTGGGCTTTGGGTGCGGTTGGGTAAAATTAAATGTGCTGCAATTTGGGTCGGTTAGTGTGTTGGCATTGCAGCTCTTTTAATTTTGCGAAGCGTTGGCAATCTTTTTTTTTCTGTCGGTTTATGTTAGCACTGTCGGTCGTCCTACAATGAGGCATAACGGTTTGCAGCTACCCGAAGGGCGGGATTTTTACCACAAAACTTGATTTGAAAAACTAATGTTTGATTAACCACAAAACTGTCTTTGGAACACGAAACCCCGCCTTTTGGGTAGGTGCTGTTATAGCCAGTGGTTCTTGTCCACCGTCCTTGCAAACCATTGTTAATATTGAGTTTTTGTGTTATTGTCGTGTCGGCTGTGTGTTGCGTTTTTTATTTTTTTTTGAAGCGTTGGAAATTTTTTAAAAACAATTTTTCTTTTGGGTCGGCTTTGCAAGCTCTATTAAAAACTTTGGTCGTGTGTCGGCTTATGCGGTTTTTAATTGTGCTTGCAAATTGCGGTGGCTATTTACATTAAAGGTTTATTCATAGTTATTTTAGATTAAATCCTGATTTCAATAAAGTTTTCAAATGTTTTTCAGCATTTGCTTTATGAAATTCATTAAGTGGCTTTAGTTCATAAGCTAAATCAGCCATGTATGCTCTTTCGCCTGTAGATAAAATTTTCATTCTGGAATCCCACTCTACCATTTGTCGCAAAATATTCAAATTGATTGTAGGAACTTCACTACTTGAAATTGCCTTTATGGTTGTTGTTGCTTCCTTGTTAAAATAGTTTGATGCTAAGTGAATATCTTTAACTGATGGAGCAATACCCTTTGCAAGTGCAAGTGCAATCTTATTAAAAGCAGAAGTATACTTATTAGTACTCTCAGAAGGTTTCTGTTCAATAGTTTTGAAAAAATCTTGCAGCCCAATTCCATTTTCTATTGCCTTGTTGTATTTCAAAACAATAAGCTTTAAGGTACTTTCAATCTGGTAATTGTAGGGAGCATTGATTTGGTCAAAAATCTCAGGATTATTTTTTCGTATCTCAATCAATAGATTGCTTTCAAATCGTAAAACGTCTTCGCTTAAATCTTCCAACTTTATTATTGAAGATATAATTATGTCCATTTTCTTCTCTTGTAACTTGGAAAGTCCATCATATTTCTTCCTGAGTTGATTGTAAAACTCCATTCCTTTAGAAAGAACTTCAATGTTCATTTGTATTTTTTCAAAGTCAACTTCCGCTATTTCTCCATTTTTTTTCTCTTTAACAGCAATTGAATATTTACCAAGTATCTGCTGAGAAATTTTTGAAGTCATGAATTTCTGAATTTCTTTAGAAACCGATATATTTTCCCACAATTTTTTGTTCTTCGCATACTCACCATAGTCATCACTTTCCGAATAATTTTTAATTAAACCATTCATTAATTCCATTAACTCTGTAAAAAATGTTACTAAGTCATCTTCGAGTTTCTCTTTTTTCCAAATCTTGGATAGGTCAAATTGCTTTCCATCTTTTGCTCCATCAGTATAAATGTAGATTATTGAAATAGAATAAGGCACAACTGCTGACCTTATTTGTCCCATTGAATGTTTCCCTTGACCATAAATTTTTTCAAGTTGCGTAAACAGAATGATTTTAGAAATTAAATCTTCGTAAAAATCTCGGTTTACATTGACAGACTTCTTGCCCCGCAACTCGCCTGTTATTTCTTCCAAAAAATATCTGAATACTTTTTCACCACCTTTTTTTACAACATATGGTTGGTCTCCCCAGGCAGTAAAATACTTACCTAATTGCTCCTTGGAGAAACGATAATTCTTTGGATATTCTTTTTCAATTCTTGATTTATTTGAGCCTGCAATTCTTAGCTTAGTATTAAACTCGCCTCTTGATTTTTCAAAGAACCATTTTCTTCCAGAAGGCGTAATAATGCTTTCGGAAAGTGCTTTGATTTTATTCAGTTGTGGACTTCTTGAACTTAAATCAACATTTGAAACCTTGGTCTGAGAATTTGAATATCTACTTATATCAGAAATCAAAGAATCTAACCCTTCTTCTGTTACATCGCGGGCAACATTAATCTTGGCCATTATCTTGACCTTGTCAATTGAAAAGCCATCCTTTTGAGTGAAGTAGATACTTGCAGTTGTTTGGCCGCCATTTACAATTTGAAAATCCGTTAAGGATTTGATGAACATTTTTCCATTTTTAGATTCAATTTCTTTTGCCGTTGATGTAATTGTAATTCCGTTGTTGAAAGCAATAAATTTTTCGGGGCTAACTCTTATTGTTTCTCTTATTCCTTTGTTTGCACCCTTAAATTGAAGAAATGACCGCACATTTTTTTCAAGTAATCTTGAACTGTATCTTTTGTAAAGGTCAGATAGAATGTTTGCTGGTAGAACGCACAGATAGGATTCAAAGTTTTCTTCTTCTGCTGCTTTAATGACTTCAATTTTGTAATTAAACAAATTTTCAAAATCAATTACAAGTGCCTCTCTGTTTCCTTGTGAAATCAAAACGTCATATAAAAAGTTTAGGTCAACTAGTTTCTTAATGATAAGTAATTCTTTATTTACTCTTTCTCTGTTTCTTGTAAAACCCACTGAAATGTTTTCATCCTCAAACTCTATCCTCTTTGGCTGTGGAATTGAGCCACGAGTTTCAGTAGTTGCAGTAGCACTGACTAAAAATATTTCTATAACATCAAACTGTTCTTTACCTGTTGCGGAAGAAAGCTGAGATAACAATGGTCTGATTGGGTCTGCATCCTGAACATCATCATTCAAATATCCTTTGATTGCTTTATTCAACAACTTTGTGACCCTCTTAAACTGATTGTCATAATGACTTTTAGTCGAGATTTGTAAGTCCTTTTCAGATGAAGTAAGGTCAATACTTGATTCATCAACAATAAAGAGCTGCAATCTTTCGGATGATTCATTCACTGTGTATCCATTCAACTTTAAGTTCTCAGCATTATTCAAGAAATACGAATCATTCCAATCTTCTGAATCGAGCAATTTAGCATCAACCATTAAAGGAAGAATCTGACTCAACAATTGTGTTTGTTGAACAAATCCCTCTTCGTCTTTTGAACTGTCGAGTAATTCTTTTCTATAATTTAGGAATTCTTCAATTTTCATTTTTAAAAATCGCTTTGTTCAATGATAAAAGATGTAAGCAAGTTTGTTCTCAGCATGTATTTCAAGCCACTTATTTCTTCTGGAATGTTTGACCTACTAAGTTTTGGAAAATTATCTGCTGCACAGTTGTAAGATATCCAATTGACTGGCTTGAATCTGTATCTATCATACTGGCTTACATTTTTAGCAGTAATATTCTTTTGGCTTAGTGCCTTCCACAAAATTGTATTGTCACCGGAAGATTCTTGAACCAATTTCTTTATTTCCAAAATCAAATCACCAATATGAGTTCCATGAGTGAAGTCACTTAATAAGGAAACAACAAATAATTCAAGCCCTTTCCCTGGAGAGACTTCCAACTGAAATTCACTTGATATTCTGACATCGATTCCAGATGGGGATTTTGACTTTACTTCTATATTTTTGCCCTCCAATTCAAAGTCATTCCCTTTATCATAAAGTCCAGTCCATGCTTTCAAAAGTGAGTTTATTTCGGGTTTGTCTGACGCTGTTATTAATAATTTCAAAATCAACAATTCACCTATAATTCCTTTTATCGCATCCTCAGAAAGTAAATCTGATTTTTTGTCTTCAAAAAATTCACTCCATCTGTAAAATGCTTGAATGAAATGATTTGAATACTCATCAACCTGACTGATACTTTTTATTCCATGATAGAGAGAAAGAATTAGGTCGTCAAAAAGGTCGTTGAAATCGCTGTCGGTTAATTGAAGGACTATTAGATTTTTTTCACTGAAATATTCGATGGATAAATTTTCCTTTTGAATTCCTTTGAATTCTAATTGCTTGGTGGAAGGAAGTGAAAGTATCAAACATCTTTTCCCTTCCTTGCTAACTCCAAAATAAAGTTCACAAATGCAATCAGCAGAAATTCTTAGAGACCGAAATCCACTTGTAACAGGATTCTCCGAAAGCCCTGACCACTTTTGTTTTAATTCAATACTCGTCATAATTATATTTCGTTTGCATCATCTGGCAATTCAGAATCAACTTCGTTAAACTCAATTTCTTCTTCCTCTTCAAATCCATAATTTCCATGAACATAAACTCCACCTGGGTCTGGCTCTATGGGTGGAAATCCGATGGCATAACCAATCAATGGAATATTCAAATCAATTCCTTCGCTTTCAACAATCGCTTTTAATTGAGAATCTTCTTTGCCATTTTCTTGAAGAAAAACATAGTAAGAATCTAAAATGTAGATTACAAGAAGTCCTTCTTGGTCTGTCATTTTCTCACGGTAAACTCTTTCAGGAATGTTTACTTCTTCTGCCTTTTTGTTGACTTGCCTTTCTGTCCATTCAGGATATTTTTCCCGGTAATAGTTTCTTCTGTTATCAATAAATTCTTTTTCAGATGCTTTGATTTGTGTTTCGGTTAATAGTATTGATAAGTCAAGACCTGCCGAAATAAGATTCGCAGATTTTCCAGATGCACCAAAAATTCTCCCCTGAACAAATTTTTCTCTAAAATATTTCACTCCATCGTCCGTGGAAGGACCTCTTCTGACTGTCATTGTTATATCAATAGGCAAATTCGATTCTTTACTTTTTAATATTCCTTTACCTTCATTCGCTTTTGCTCTACCTGTGGTTTTAATTGCTATCGTCCATTTTGTTAGCTTATTAACTTCTTGACATCTCTCAATGAATTTTATTATGCTGTCGCATGTTTCATTTCCAAAATTGTTTTCCTGTTTTAGAATTTCTAACACACCAGCAATATCTGTTTGTGCTGTAAGAAACCCAGCATCACTTCCATTCTCTTTCTTTTTATTTTCAAACTTATGCTTGCCTACAATGTTATTTTTGAACTGTTCCCAGACAGCTTCAATTTTTTGCTTACGAATATCAAAGTTTGTTGACTGTTCAAGCGTATCCTGATAAGACCAGTTGACTTCTAATGTATCTCTCAGAATTGATGGTCTGGTTATTTTAAGTGCTCCTGGATGCTTCTTTACACGAAGAATGAAATTAGCAGGTGTCCTGTTTTTCTCTTCCATTTTCCTGAATTCAATTTCCAATTCTTCAATTGTTCGTGTAACTAAATCATATTTCTCCATTGAATCCCGTGTGATGAAAAGTTTACAGCAGTCCAAATAACCAGGTCTGTAACCAAACCATCTTCCCATTTGGAGCAAAGCATCAGAATAATCGGTTGAACGAACAAAATAGTTAATGCTTAATCCTTCAAGTGTGAATCCACGGGATAATCTATTTCCGCCAATAGCAATGTATTTCTTTGGTGTGTTCCTCGGATAAACAAGTTTATCGCCAGTTGAGCTATTGACTGCTTTAACTTCAATTCCTTTAATTGCATCAGTGAGAAAATTATTTTTTATTGTTTCAAAACTGATAGGTTTCAGAAACTCATCGTCATATCCTTTCGGCAAATAGTCAGAAACATGTTCAATAATTGTCGAGTAGTATTTGAACCAGATTCTTTCAAACGTTGCGAAGATGGAACTGGGATTGCTTGGGTCGTCAAGTTGTAAACTACTTTGCAATTCTCTTATATAGACATCAATTAAATCCTTAAGACTGTTTTGCCAAAGAGTGTATCTCGAAATGTGAATCAACATTGAATTATGTGGATTGAACATTGTAGAAGTTTGTCTTCTGTATTCTCTAAAGTCAGCAAAATCAAGATAAGAATTAAACTGTCCAATCTTTTCATCCCAGTCATTTTGACTTTTGATTTTCAATACGCCTACTAGTTCTCCATTGCTTGGTGAATAAACTTTATCTGGGAAATGTTCGATGTTATCATCTACAAGTTCCACCAAAGGGATTTTTAATTCTGCTTTGTTATCTATTGGTTTGGTTGTTTCAAATATTTGCTTGGCTCCAACATAATTTGTTGGCGGATTAAGTAGCACGATAAAATCATCAGGAAATAAATTATCAACACGTTGAAGGGCTTTTTCTTCAGTCTGTCCTCGCACTTTATATTTTACAATCCAGTTATTTTCTGGTGCATCATTGCGGTCAGCAAGAATATTTGCAAATGGTGTTGCAGTATAGCCGAGATAAGTTTTGCGTTTGAACAATGCAAGTAAAGCCCTGATATGTCCATTTGTTTTTGAGGCATATTCCCTTCCTCTTTTCCCTTCGTTGTTTAATGAGGCGTTGTCCGCCTCATCATCTAGAATCAGCAAAGGAATATCATGTTGGTCTTTGTTTTCTTCAAGGTAATCATGCAACCAAACGATAAGGTTACGCAACACACTCACATTGTTTTTACAAACAAGTATGTTCGTATGGTTAAGAGAGAAATCAGCATCAAGCAATGATTTTTTGAAATCAGATTTGGCTGATGTAATTGAAATGACTTGCGTAATATTGCTGTCACCCATGTTTCCAAATCTTCTTATAGCTCCAACTCCTTTTTTTACTAAAGTATCAGTGTCAATATCAAGCCCTTCTCCTATAACATCATTTTCAATTCTTAACTGCGTTTGATTTCTAAGGTCTTCCATTAAACCAGCCAACACAATTATTAATC
>JAIOQD010000450.1 GCA_021413595.1 Bacteroidota bacterium
GGATCCGAACCAGTAGTTGTTGCCAAATTGCCATAAGAAACTGGCTTCTGATTTGGGCCAACATCATCATCAGAGAATGGAGCCCTTACGACCATGACATGTGACTTACTATCATAAAAATCTCCACTTCCTACTTCAACAAATGGAATCTGTATTGCATCTCCATAAATGACTAATGATGAAGCTGAAGTGTTGATACGCGCTTCATATTCAAAATTATCAATTGTCTTTTGAGGATTTTTGGGATCGAATTTATATTTCGGATCTTCTGAACTAATTTTTTTGCCGTCTAAGCCACTTGTGAAGGATATTGGAAGACCGTTTGCCGCCGCATATCTTACATAAAGAGCTACTGCTAAGTCAGCACAATTATACTCTACTAATAATCTCTTACCACCTCCGTTTACCGCTGCATCGCTTTGTGCAGCGTTTATCCGCGCAAGTTCCCCATTTACAAATTCTCCAAATCTTGCCCTATCATCATAAGTCCATTGCCGAGTAGTTGGCCAAGCTTCCAAACCATCCCTATCTATTGCCCAAATAGGCATGTTTGAAGCAAACTGGTATGGAGTTAATTCAGGATATTGCATTATTAAAGGATCAATTGACAAAAATCTCCCTAATCTATTGTCATAAAATCGCATTCCATAGTCTTGTTGATTCCCTTGACCTTTTACCTCATTATCATTCTCTTTCCCATTAAACCCGAACCTATACCTATCCCCATTACTACCCTCCTTACAAAATGCAAACATGCTGCCATCAAAGCAACTGTTGCTGCCGGTGAGGCGCTCGCTTTCCCAGGTGGTTGTGCCAATCATTGTGCCTGTAAATCCGTTTACAGATCGGTCATACAAGGTATTGCCTTCTCCCGTTGATAAGCGCATGTTAAAGAGCAAATTGCTATACAATAATCCTTCATTGTAACAGCCTACATTGTATGAACTTGATACTTCGGTTGATGTCAACTCGCGGCCGTATATTTTTACTGAGTGAATTATTCCCTTGTAAAAATCTGTTGCATTACCAATACCTAAATTGGATTCATAGCCGCCTATCAATAATTTGTGTGTCGAATTTACATTTCCATCTCCATTGGTTTGGTTGGAATGAACACCTACACTCAGGGCGCTTCCATTCAAGTACATCTTATACGTTGATCCTGTTGTACCTTTCTTCACCACCACCAAATGATACACACACTTTCGCCTTTATTAGTTAGCCTCAAATAGTATTTTCATGTCAGGTAGTCGAAAATCATACTTATTAGAAGTTTTTTTATTACCTCCTTTTATCGGGATACAAATTATTGATTCAAAAACAATATAATACTTACCAGTTATCGCCTTGGATAAAATTTCTAATTGAAAGGAATTATAGTCAAGTGTGTTACCTATGTTCATTATACTCGCAATCCTTTTATTGCTCTTGCTCCTAGCAATATTAAACATTGTATCTTTTAATGATACAATAAATTCATGCACCTTATATCTAGTGGAAATCTTGCCAGTTAACTTATCTATAACA
>JAIOQD010000451.1 GCA_021413595.1 Bacteroidota bacterium
TAATTGAAGCAATGAAATTGATCTGGGAGCGTATGAAAATAATTATTGAGCCTTCCAGTGCTGTTGCATTTGCTGCCGTATTAAAGGAAAAAGAGAAGTTTAAGAACAAAAAGGTTGGCATTATACTTTCCGGAGGAAATATTGATTTATCAGAATTGCCTTTTTAAGAAAAAAAACACTTTTCTTAATTATTAAATGTCATCCCGATCCCGCTATTATTGCGGAATCGAGATCTTATCAAATCATTCGCTTTATTATTATTATTAATAAGATCCCTCGCTAGAAGCTCGGGATGACAGAAGGCTTGCCCTTTCTATCAAAAAAACAAAGCAAATAAAAAATGAAAAAAATAATACTTCATTCCGTTTTCCTAAATATAATTCTGGTTTGTTTGCTCACAAATCAATCCTTCGCACAGTTAAAAACAATCATTTCCGGAACTATTGAAAACGGAACGAACGACTCTGTTAATTTTACAATTGATAAAACATACCTTTCACAAAAACAAACCAAATTCCAAATTCCACTCAAACAAAATCAATTTAGTTTTGAATTTCAGTTGGACAGAAATCGATTGCTGGAATTAAGTTACCAAGGGCAATTTATTCAAATTTATTTTGAACCGGGCGATAACCTCGATATAAAATTCAAAGCAGGTGATTTATCTGAAAGCATTGTTTTTTCGGGGAAAGGAACTGAAAATAATCAATTCAATAAAAAATTTAATACACAATTTAAAAATGATTTTACTTCAAGTCTTATAGAAGAAAAAATGAGAGCCCTTAGTTTGGATGAGTTTGAAATGTTGATCTATGAGAATCGAAAAAAACAGAAAATGTTTTACACCGATTATGCTGATAAAAAATTATTGACCTCTGATTTTAAAAAATATACTGAGAATCACATCAAATATAATTACCTCAATTACCTGCTTTCCTTTCCTGTGGTGAATGCCAATAAAAGTACTGCAATTTTAAAGGTGAATTCCTTGCCGGCAGTAATTCTGGAAGTGCTGGATAAGAAGACAGCCAATGATAATGAAGCGATGATCAGCGAATCGTATAGGAATTTCCTAACCTCTTTTATTACTTATTATGCATCCGAACTGAATACGGGATAATTTAAAAGGAGAGCCCTTCCTGTATTATCTAACCCACTATTTATTGGAAATGGGAGAAAAAACAAATCCGGAAACGGTGAAACGGATTTATACAGAAATGGAGAAGGAAGATAAAACAGGGGAGTACACAGCAATTGTAAAAGAAAAGCTGGGGAAATGGATGAAAACAAAATTACCTAAGAATGCTGAAGGCAAATTAGATATTGCCTCAGCTGACTTTAAATTGCAGGGTTTTGATGGTAAGGAGATCAGTCTGGCAGATTTTAGAGGAAAAGTTATTTATGTAGATTTTTGGGCGAGTTGGTGCGGCCCCTGTAAACAGCAGTTTCCTTTTAGTAAAAAGTTGCACGAGCAACTAACCGACAAACAAAAAAAGGAAGTTGTATTTCTTTATATTTCAATTGATAATACAGAGGAAATTTGGAAAAAAGCAGTGAATAGTTTGCAATTAGGTGGCGTACATGTCTTATCACCGGGTGGGTGGAGTTCATTTGTGGCAAAGTATTATCAGATCAATAGTATTCCGAGATATCTGCTGATTGATAAAAAAGGGAATGTGGCAGACCCAAATGCGAAACGCCCTGACGATGAAAACACTTTGCAGGATATCTTAAATTTAATCGAATAAATTAAGCTCTTAATGAATAGGGGCAGTTCCAACTTCGACTGTTATTATGACTTTCGCACTTCGATATTTTGCACCTTTGCCTGAAATACACAAAAAATCAATTTTTTAGACAGCTTTTTCCTGCGTCTTTATGTTAGCGCACTCTAAGAGAACCCTCGTTGCTTTTTAATATTTTCATAGGCTTGCAGCACTTTTTGAAACTTTTCTTTTGCAGCTTTCTGAACTTCTTCACCGAGGGCTGCTACTTTGTCGGGGTGAAATTTTACAGCCATTTTACGGTATGCTTTTTTAACTTCCTCATCCGTTGCAGAAGTTTCTATTTCAAGGATCTTGTAATCGCTTGTTGCATCCTTGAAATACATAGCCTTCAATGAATTAAAATCAGCAGCGCTTACACCTAAATAATTGGCAATTGTATGGATTGTTTGTAACTCCAACTCATGCACATGATCATCGGCTTTAGAAATACCAAAAAGATAATGAATGATCTGCAATCGTTCCGAATGGGGCATAAACTGCTTGATCTGAGCACAAACCTGGTGCAAAGGAATTTCTTGTTTTAAAATTTCTTTCAGCATTAATAATTGTTGCTGAGCATGGTCTTCCCCAAATTGTCGGGCTAAAAACTTTTTTACATAGTCCAATTCGCTTTTCAGTATTTTTCCATCGCTTTTCATCACAGCTGCCGACAATACCAATAAACTTGCAGTAAAATCACCTACATGAGGAGCTCCGCCAGATATATATTTTGTTTTCCCATCATCTTTAACAGTAACACTAGCAGC
>JAIOQD010000452.1 GCA_021413595.1 Bacteroidota bacterium
CCGATATCAATGCCTGACTAGCAACAACAGCAGCAGTTGTTGCGATAATTATGCCCGTTACTAAAAACCAATCCGGCATTAATGAATAGAACGGATTTCCACCTGCAAATTCACTTAATAATTTCCCTTCGTGGTTCAACAACCATGCTCCCTGCCCAAAATAATTTAATATAAGTGATGTTTTTACAAATATCCAGGCAATACGAATATTTTTTTTACCGCAATGTCCTAGATCGGAATAAAGTGCTTCTGCACCCGTTGTGCATAAAAAAACGGCTCCTAGTATCCAGAAACCACCAGGATGCACAACCAATAAGTCGTAAGCATATTTTGGATTAAGTGCTTTAAGAATTGTCCAGTTAGTAGAAAGTGCCAGAACACCAAGAACTGCTAGGGTTAAAAACCAAATTAACATCACCGGTCCAAAAAATTTACCAATAAACTTTGTACCGAACTGTTGAATCAAAAACAACAGGGTTAGAATTATCAAAACAATAGGAACAGTATTAATACTAGGGGTTATTGCTCTTAAACCTTCTACAGCCGAGGAAACCGAAATAGATGGGGTAATAATACCATCGGCCAATAGTGCACTGCCTCCAATTATTGCAGGAAAAATCAACCATTTTAATTTTGTTTTTTTTACTAACGTGAATAATGAAAAAATGCCCCCTTCACCTTTGTTATCAGCACGCAATGTAAGGATAACATACTTGAGTGTTGTTATTAAAGTAAGTGTCCAGAAAACACATGAAATGGCGCCTATCACCACGTCTGCGGAAATCGGCTTTTTACCAACAATGGCCTTCATAACGTATAATGGTGATGTTCCAATATCGCCAAAAATAATACCGAGTGTTACAAGAAGTGCTCCTGCTGTTACTTTGTGAACCAGATGATGATCTTTACGCATTGATTGGACGCTAAAATAAAAAGTTTCCAAAACTACTAAATATCAAAGCTACTTAGAGGAAAATTTAAAAATAAAATTAAAAAAACAAATCCAATTCTAAAAAACTTCTAAACTTGAATAGTCTGATTGAAAAATAAATCACTAAAAATTTTTAATTTTTTTGCGTATTTCTGTAAAGAAAAAATAAATAAAATAGTCTGAAAAAGATTCCACCACACTATATATAAAGACAATTATAAAATTCTCTTAGATCACTTTTGAAAATTATTTACTGCAAATTAAGCATCTTTATTTTTGTTAATATCCTTTGTCGGGATGTTCCAAATGTCATTAATTATTGCTATCTTTGTGTGATAAAAATCATTGTTAATACTTGAAAATAAATTGTATTAATTTTCAAGGCTTCCATTTAAAACTCGAATTAATGAAACAAAAAATAAAATTTGTAAACAAGGATAAAACCCTATTTTTCAATACTCTAAAAGCGCGCGTTGATAATTATTTTATTGAAAATAACATTTCCCAATATGCAAACGCAACAATGGTATTCAAAACCATTTTTATGTTGTGCCTTTACTTTGTTCCTTACGCTTTAATTATGACTCAGGGGTATAGCCTTTTAGGAATGTGGGTTTGCAGTTTAGTAATGGGTTTAGGACTTGCGGGAATTGGAATGAGCGTAATGCATGATGCAAATCATGGTGCTTATTCATCCAACCCGACCATCAATAAACTATTCAGCTTATCGTTAAGTATTGTAGGTGGTGATAATAAAAACTGGAAAACACAACATAATGTTTTGCATCACACGTACACCAATATCCACGGGCATGATAGAGATATTGACAACAAAGTGATCATGCGTTTTTCTCCTGCCGGGGAATACAAGAAAGTTCAAAGATTTCAGATTTTTTATGTGTTTGCATTTTATTCAATCATGTCGTTATACTGGACTACAGCAAAAGATTTTGTTCAGTATTTTCAATTTATTAAAGAGGGTCATAACCGTGAAGGCAAGGTCGATCAA
>JAIOQD010000453.1 GCA_021413595.1 Bacteroidota bacterium
AAGATCTAATACTAAACCCATGTATGGAGATAATCTTTCAGTTCCCTCAAAATGTTTCTCAACTCCTGGAGCAAGACCAATTTCGAAGCTGGAAGTTTTAGTTTTCAACTCAGGAATAGGAACACCCGCAGCAACAGCAGCATCTTGTGTAATTTCACCTTTATTGTTTAAAGCAAGAAAAATGTTAGCTCTGTATGCCATTTTGTCGGACGTAAAACTTCTTACTTGAAAGCCAGAAATAGAAAGAGGGCTTCCACCAAGTGGAGTAAAACCAAATTCTATTGTTTTATTTCCGGCAACAGGCTTATATGCACTTGAAGTCTCCTGAGCTGACGCAATAGTTGCACTAGCCATTACCACCAATGATAAAAATGTTTTTTTCATAAATTTAGTTTAAGTTTTTTTTAATTAAATTAATTGTTAAAATTTTGAACAAATGTATTGTTTTAATTATAATAGTAAGAGTTTTGAGAGTTTTATTTTTCAACATGTAATTGTTAGTTTTAGTGTCGTTTAATTTAATTATATGGGCAACTTTGCAAAAAGTAACGCATAAGAAAACTTGTTTAGTTATTTGGAAGTTAAGATTCCTTCAATCCTCGTTCCGACAGATACTATATATGGGCTATTCTAAAAAATCATTTTCACCGCTAAAATACAAAGATGTAAAAATGCAAGTGCTTGAAAATTAACATCTTGTGAATTTTAGCTTTGCAATAAATATTCTTCGTTTTAATTTTTGTTCTTATTTTAATTCTTGCTGTTTTTTTCTCATTATTAACTTTTCCTCTTCCTTAATAATCACCCTGCTTTAAACGGGATTTATTAATTGATATCCACTATTTTATCTCCTTAAATAAGAATCAGGATTGATATTCTGTCATTTTGAAAGAAATCATCGCTAAAACGAAGATTTCTTATACTGAATTGATAGTAATTTCTGCGAATTATATAACTTGGCGTGATTATAAGCACCTTATTGTTGACAAAATAGTGTTGATAACAATTGAAATGCGAATAAATGAAAGCAAAGGATGTATTTATATTTGCTGCGTAAATTTTGAATTTAACTAAATTAACAATTAATTTAAACACAGAAAAGTTATGAAAAAAAAAGTATTTCTATTTACTTTAGCACTTAGTGTAACTGGTGCTTTTGCACAAGACCTTACATCTAAAAAAGGTGAACCAATGTTACCAGAAACAGATGATTGGGCTATTAGTTTGAGCGCAGACCCTGTTTTTAATTTTATTGGTAATGCATTTAATGGAACAGGAACTGCTGCTGGTACAACTAATGCTGCACCTGGCGTAAACTGGTTAAATGGTAACCAAACAATTATTGGTAAAAAGTTTATTGATGAAAAAAATGCTTACAGAGCATTACTTCGTTTGGGCTTTACATCTGAAGGATACAAAAATTTTGTAAATGATGATGCAATTGTTACTGCACCAACATTCCCTGCTCCATTTCCACAAAAGGAGGACAAAATATCCATCAAAAATACTGTTATAGGTATTGGTGTAGGTAAAGAGATGAGAAGAGGTAAAACACGTTTACAAGGATATTATGGTGCTGATGCAATGCTATGGGTTGCTATGTCATCTGAAAAATATACCTATGGTAATACTATGACTGGTGTTGCTGCACCAGGTGTTACACCAACTCCTACTTCTACTACCTGGAGTCCAACAACAGGAGCTATTTTAGCTGAAGGCCCATTAGCTAGCCGTACTCTTTCTAATAAGTCCGGGATGACTTTAGGAATTGGTGTTCGAGGTTTTGTTGGTGCTGAGTATTTCATTTTTCCAAAAATTGCAATTGGTGCTGAATACGGTTGGGGTATTGGCTTCCAAACTGCAGGTACTGGAACAAATGTTACGGAAACAACAGGTGGAACAACTCCAGTTGTAGGTGAAGTAGAAACTGAAGTAGCAGGTTCTTCTAAATTTGGATTTGATACTGATTTAAACCAAGGAACTATTTTTGGTTTTAGAGGTTCAAATACTGGTACTGCTTCTTTAAGAGCAACTTTCCATTTCTAAAAATAATTAAATTATAAAAAAATCCCCTGCTTATTTTAAGCAAGGGATTTTTTTATGCCAATTGGTTTAAAACTCTTTTATACAAAACCGCTAACAAGTCTTGAAATACGTTCAGCATAACATTACTTTTAAATAATCATCTTTTATCGGTTTGGTATTAACTCTTCTTGTAAATGTAATCGCAACTGATTCGAGATTTTTTTTATTCCAATTGCCCCACCAGATCATTTAATTCCTCTTC
>JAIOQD010000738.1 GCA_021413595.1 Bacteroidota bacterium
CTTCTATTCCAATAGCCGTCGGCACCACTCATTGATTCGTCGAGAAAGACATACTGACCTGTACTATCGATATGAAAGATACACTCGGTTATCCCTTTAAATACTCCGCTGTGACTTTGTAAAGAATCTTCATAAAAAACATACTTAGCAAAAAGGTCTCCACATTTTATGTAAGTTGAGTTGTCGCAAGAATCATTCAGATAGGCTCGTATTAATTTGATTGTTCCTTTGAATCGACAGATATTGTTGGCCACGTTAGACGCGCCGGTTACTATGTATGTGTCGCGATTTTTGCTGACACTTACTTTGTCAATATGAATGCGTATTCGCTGGTAATTTCGTCCAAGAATGCCGTCTTGCTCGGTGTTATTTGTAGGCCAGACACGACTGAAATTACACCTCAATATCTGTGGAAGCATGTTAGAAGTCGTCGTAAATTGCTTTGTTTCTAATTCTAAATATTCCCTACTAAAATCTATTTGTTCTGGATTGAAATTTTCGCAAAGATGAACATTGTAATAAGGGTTAAAATGAGCGGGGTCATTGGGCTTCAATGTACAGCCTGACCAGTTGCAATAATTTCTCTTTTCCTTTTTCTCAGAAATTTCCTTTTCTTGTCCAAGGCTCAGCTTAGGCACATAGAGAAGAAAAACAAAAAATATTATTTTAAAAATAGACATGTTCGGACCAAATCATACGTAAAATCGTAAAAAAACAAACAAAAAAGTGAACAAACCTTCAAAATTGTAAAAGTTTGTTCACTTCCGTAAAACATGTCGGGGCGACTGGATTCGAACCAGCGACCTCTTCGTCCCGAACGAAGCACGCTACCGGGCTGCGCTACGCCCCGAAAAACATTGGTTTGCTTTTACGATGCATGAAGTAAAAGAGCGAAGAAACAGAGTGGGGCAGAGGGGGAATGTGAGTTGGAAAATACCAACGCTCCTCGCCCTGTTTCTCCGTCCACATTTTTTGCTACGCCCCCAAAAAACCGGCCGCAATTTAGTACTTCTTATTTTATTGATAAAAGTCATAACAAAAAAAATCTTGTCCTGATTCGCTACAATTATTATTTTGTCAGAAAATCAAGGATTATGGTCCGGAAATATTTTAATGGGTTAAAACAGTCAGACAAGGATAAGATCAGGTGGCGCAGCCACGAGGTAAGTCGTATTGAAGCGTTTAGCGATGCAGTATTTGCATTTGCCATAACACTATTGATTATTTCGCTGGAAGTACCCAAATCATCAACGGAGCTGTTAGAAATGATGGAAGGATTTGTTCCATTTATTTTTTGTTTCGGGATCATATTTTTCATCTGGTATCTCCAGTACAGATTTTTCAGGCAATATGGCCTGCACGACAGGTTTACTTTATTTTTAAACGGCGCCCTGCTATTTTTAGTCTTGTTCTACGTTTATCCGTTGAAGTTTATGGTCAGTGCCGTTTTGGTATATGGGCATGGTGCATATATTATCAATAAGGAAGATTTTGTACCGCTTATGCTGCTGTACAACTGTGGCTTCACCG
>JAIOQD010000739.1 GCA_021413595.1 Bacteroidota bacterium
TCATTTCTGTGATATTAAAATTTAAGAATTAATTTTTCTTTTTTAGAGCTTGTTTTTCAGCTACTTATAATCCATTCGGTGTCAAAGCTATGCCACTATCTTTTCCAATAAACACTGCATAGGGATGTTTTATACCCTGCCAATTGTTAATAACCTCGATTTTTGTTCATATCTCTTAAGGGATCTTGGGATTTTACTTGGGGGGGGGGCAAATTTCTCTGGTTCGAAAAGTTCCAGCAGACCTGTTCTTCGCAGTAGAATTTCACAGATTTACCATAGATGAATTTGATTTTTCAATAAATCTCATTGCAACTAATTTTTCTACTGGAAGTTTTTCAATAAATGTTTCAACTAACTTGTTGTTATTCTCTGTTCCTCCGTTCTTTCTATATCACGGTTTTAAAACAAGAAAGAGGCTTTCGCCTCTTCTTTATCATTATTGTGTTACTCTTTATTTAATCCTAACGGACTTTGAAAGCATTAATAAAAAAGGCAGTTTTATTATAATCTAATTCCTGATATTCTAAACCTAAAGCTCTTAGGTTGTTGTATAGGTTAGGTGGTGTTTGTAATAATATCTTTCACTATCTACAAACCATGCTTTCTTTCCTAATTTTTGAGCAAGAAACCATTTTTCTAATAGCCTTGCTGTACGACCGTTTCCATCATTCCAAGGATGTATTTTAACAAACACTAAGTGTATTAAACTTGCAAAGAAAAAAGTTTCTTGTATGTTTAATTAAGTGGCAATTATTAATAGTTGCGATATTTAGTTCAACCGTTTATTAAAAATGCTGCATTCTGCTTTTTATGCCTTTGTGAATTTGTAATACACCCGATTAATAAGCGCTTATTATTTCAACACAATATCCAAACATTCCATCACTACTCGCTGAACTCCATGTATAATTTCCGGTGAATGGGCTTCAGAAATAAAACCTACTTCATATCCAGATGGTCCTAGATAAATACCTCGATAGAGCAGCTCTTTATGGAGAATTTTAAAATACTTCATGCTATCAGGAACAATTTCTTCGGCCGACTGGATACTTAACGCATCTGTAAAAGCAAACCAGAAAATGGAACCAATGGAAAACACTCTAAAGCTGTAACGGTGAAGTGCAGCATAGTCATTCAGTGCGTTTACAAATATGGAGGTTTTTTTCTCCAGGTCATTGTAAAAATCTGGTTTCAAACATTCAGTTAATTGCGCTATTCCAGCTGCCATTGCAACGGGATTTCCACTCAAGGTTCCGGCCTGATAAACATTTCCTTCCGGTGAAATATGGTTCATGATCTCTGCACTTGCCCCATACATACCTACCGGCAGTCCTCCCCCGATAATTTTGCCATACGTGATTATATCCGGTTGAATATCATAATAACCTGCAGCGCCTGTAAATCCTACACGAAAACCGCTGATCACTTCATCAAAAAGTAATAGTGTTTTATTTTCTGTACAGATATCACGCAGAAACTGTAGATACTCCTTACGTTGCAATAACAAACCATTGTTTGCCGGTATAGGCTCAATAATTATACATGCGATCTGATCTTTAAAATCTGCGAAGGCTTGTTTTACAGCCTGTTCGTTATTTAAGGCGACCACAATTGTTTCATTTACAAAACTTTCAGGAACACCAGCTGATGATGAATTTCCAAATGTTACCAGTCCCGAACCGGCTTTTACCAAAAGAGAATCGCTGTGTCCGTGGTAACATCCTTCGAATTTTAAAATTTTATTTCTTTTTGTATAACCTCTTGCAAGGCGTATAGCGCTCATCACGGCTTCGGTACCCGAACTTACAAAGCGTATTTTTTGAATGTATTTATTGTTATTCAAAATCAACTCTGCCAATTCATTTTCCAATGCAGTAGGCGCACCAAATGTGCAGCCTTTTTCTACTGTTTTTTTTATCGCATCATTTACTTTATCATTTGCATGACCAAGTATTAATGGCCCCCAGGAGCCACAAAAATCAGTGAATTTATTGCCATCTGCATCCCAGATTTGTGAACCTTTACCACGTTCAATAAATAAAGGTGTACCACCAACAGAGCGGAATGCACGTACAGGGGAGTTCACTCCACCGGGGAAATATGTTTTTGCTTTTTGAAATAATGCCTCTGATTTTTCTCTTTTCATTTGATCTAATTTATTTTTTTTTGAACGTGAATTCATGAATTGTCTATTTTACATGATTGTAAAATTTATACCATACCTTATTTCATAATTCAAAGTTTGTTGACTGCAAATATATATCTTTGAATTCAATTTTTTAACAGAATCGCAGAGTTTGCTAAGTTTGAAAATAACGATTATGAAAATTCGTTCGGTTGTCAGCCAGAGCGAGCCTGCACTGAGCCTGACGAAGAGAAGACTATGCGAGGAGATGTTTTGTGGAAATCATCGACATTGATTTGCAATAATCAGTTTTTAATAACCGAAAAAGATGAATATTGAAGAACTAAGAGAATATTGTATTTTTAAAAAAGGAGTAACAGAAAGTTTGCCCTTTGGTCCTGAAACATTAGTATTTAAGGTAATGGATAAAGTTTTTTTGCTTACCACCATGGAAGGTAGCCCATTGCAATTTAATGTAAAATGCGATCCTGAAAAAGCAATTGAACTGCGGGATAAATATCCTTGCGTGTTACCGGGCTACCACATGAATAAAAAGCATTGGAATACGATTATTGTTGATGGTTCTGTTTCAATAAAGCTTTTACACGAATGGATAACAGACTCTTATAATCTTGTGATTTCAGGTCTTACAAGAAAAGCGAAACAGGAGCTGATGGAATTAAAATAATATTTTACAAGAAACAAAAATTATGAAGTACGAAAACACACTTGAATTTGCAAAGCAACAAGATATAATTGATCCTTTAAAAGGCTATCGCAGTAAGTTTTACTTTCCAATGATGCATGGACGTGAGGCCGTTTATTTGACTGGTAATTCATTGGGCTTACAACCAAAAGCTACACAGGATTATGTTTTGAATGAATTGGAGGATTGGGCTACATTTGGTGTAGAAGGTCACTTTCATGCACGCAAACCCTGGCTTTCGTATCATGAGCAGTTTGCTGAGCCTGTAGCAAAAATTGTAGGTGCAAAACCCGATGAAATTGTGGTTATGAACCAGCTTACCGTGAATTTACATTTATTAATGGTAAGTTTTTATCGTCCTTCAAAGGTACGTTACAAAATTTTATGTGAAGCAAAAGCATTTCCCTCCGACCAATACGCTTTGGAATCGCAAGTAAAATTCCATGGCTATGATCCCAAAGATGCGATCATTGAAGTGGCTCCGCGTGAAGGGGAATATTGCATCAGGCATGAAGATATTTTAGAAGCAATAGAAAAAAATAAAAATTCTATTGCGCTTATAATGATCGGTGGTGTGAATTATTATAACGGTCAGGTTTTCGATATGAAAGCCATTACTGAAGCGGGACACAAAGCTGGAGCAATAGTTGGTTTTGATCTTGCTCATGCGGCAGGAAATTTAAAATTGCAATTGCATAATTGGAATGTTGATTTTGCATGTTGGTGTACGTATAAATATTTAAACTCCGGTCCGGGAAGTGTGGGTGGTGTTTTTATTCATCAACACAATTTGAATAAACCGGACACAGCACGTTTTGCAGGTTGGTGGGGACATGATAAGGCATCTCGTTTTAAAATGGAAAAAAGTTTTGTTCCTATGCCAACAGCCGAAGCGTGGCAAATGAGCAATGCTCCTGTTTTATCAATGGCTGCGCATAGCGCTGCGGTTGATATGTTTGATGAAGTAGGGATGGATGCGTTGGTTACAAAGGCAGAAATGTTGACCGGTTATTTGGAATTTATAATAGATGAGATCAATAAGACACAAGACTCAATACGCAAGACACAAGACACAAGCGATAAGAAGCAAGATGGATTTTTAGAAATAATTACACCGCGGGATAAAAAACAACGGGGTTGCCAGATCTCAATTGTTGCACATGGGCGAGGGAAAGATCTGTTCAACAAACTTACTCAGGCTGGTGTAATAGCTGATTGGAGAGAGCCCAATGTTATCCGATGTGCACCGGTGCCTCTTTACAATTCTTTTGAAGATGTGTTTCGGTTTGGAGAAATATTGAAGAGTGCATTATAAGCTATTTGATCTTTGCTGAAGGATAATACTCATTATTAAAGTTTTAAAGTGCGTGCTGTCACCCTGAGCTTGTCGAAGGGTGTGCGATGGCTTGCCCACATACTTCGACAAGCTC
>JAIOQD010000740.1 GCA_021413595.1 Bacteroidota bacterium
ATCGATTTTTTTCTTGAATTAAATCATCTTTTTTAAATAAAAAAATAAGTAGTAGTAAAAACAATAACTAAAATTTTTGATTCACTCTGTTCTTGGATTTTATCATTTTTTTGGATACTTATCAATTCGAGTTGGGTCAGATTTACCCGGTTGCTCAATTCGGGTAGGGTCATTTTTTTCCGGTTCATTACCTCCAGGTCGTGGTTTAGTAGGATCCGGGTTTTTATCAGGCTTCACGGGGATATCCTTTTCAGGCCTTACAGGAGGCTCATCTTTGCCTAGAGCGTTTTTGGAAATGTTTTTATTTTTTTTCATTTTATTTGTACGTTTTTTTGTTCTGTTTGTTGAATTTGTGAGAAACGGTTGGATGCTTCATCCCAGTTTACTGTATTCCACCATGCCTCAATATATTCAGGTCTTCGGTTTTGATATTTAAGATAATAGGCATGTTCCCAAATGTCGAGACCAAGCAAAGGAGTCCCTTTTTTTTCTGCGATGTCCATTAATGGATTATCCTGATTGGGAGTTGAACAGATTTCCAATTTGCCCGATTCATTTTTTATTAACCAGACCCATCCAGAACCAAAACTTCCTGACGCAGATTCTGTGAATTTTTTTTTAAATTCCTCAAAAGAATTAAATGCAGAATGAATTTCATTCCCCAGCTTTCCATTAGGAGCGCCACCACCATTGGGACTTAAAAGACTCCAGAACATACTGTGGTTATAATGACCTCCTGCGTTATTACGCACAACAACCGGATATTTAGAAATATTTTTTAAAATATCTTCAATACTCAATTTATCCGCATCTGTATTTTTAATAGCTTTATTCAAATTGATAACGTATGTGTTATGATGTTTACCATGATGGATCTCCATTGTCATCACATCAATAAAAGGTTCTAATGACTCTTTAAGATAAGGAAGAGCCGGTAATGTGAATGCCATAATTTTATTTTTTGAATGTTATATACTCTTATGCTTTGTTTTTTTATACATACCAATTATTTCTCCCTTAGCAAGAGTATGATGGTGCATTGCTTTTTCAAGAGTTTTTTTATCTGCTCCTATTTTAATATCAAGGAGAATATCCAGTGCATATACTTTAAAAAAGTAGCGATGGTCTCTACCTTCGCCTGGGCAAGGTCCATGATACCTTGTTTTTCCAAAACTGTTTTTCCCTTCGGTACCTGGAACTGTATTTTCAATTATCATTTCCATTGGGCGAATGTTCCATATTAACCAGTGGTCAAATATGCCATCTGTGGCATCAGGATCATCTACAATTAACGCTAAACTTTTTGTTCCCGAAGGAATATTTTCAATAGTAATAGAAGGGTTGATGTTTTCTCCTTCGCACGTATATCTGGTAGGTATATAACCTTTATTGGAAAATTCGGTACTTCCAATTGTTAATTCTTCTGTTTTTGTGAGTGTAGCCATATTTGTTATTTTATGAAATTTGAATTTGTTGAGAAGTGTTTTTTCATTTCATTTGTTTGTTTTTTTTATCCTTTTCAACTAATACTTCATCATTTCGGGTTGTGTATATCAAGGTGTTTTTTATGAGTTTATATTTTTTTAATTAAGTACTTCGCTCATAATTGTTTTAATCTGAACTCAGGGCAAATGGTGGAACGTCATACTGAACCGATCCAAGTATATGGGTTAACCCACGCACACCTCCTGCAATACTGCGGGATTCTGTTGGACAGCACACGTTGTAATTTAAAGCACCTGTGTTTATATTATTCATTATTGCAAAATTCAATTATTTTTTATTTTCCTACCCCTAATTGCATTTGTTCCATTTCAAGGCCTAAAGCATTGTCGGGGTCAGATGCTGTTTTATCGCTGATAAAGTTCATCTTTTGTTTATAGGCAGGTTTTTCTCCCTTTATAAAAGCCATGCATTTTTACTGTGATTCATTCGTGCTTCCTTGCTGTTTTGCTGTTTTTATTTGATTTTAAATCCACAGTCATATTGTTTTTAATATGAATTTATAGAAGTAATTAATATGCCATGATAAATGCGATGTCAACTGATTTACTTTTATATAGAGATGAGGAAATTCATGGACATTAAGGGGAAATATTTCGCTAAAAAATCGCTCCGGAAAACGATTCTTTTTTTGTTATGGTTGTTGCAGGTGTTACTAATACAAGTGTCATACTTTACTTGTTTCACCTCAATTAGATCTTGAAACAAGTTCAGATGACCTCAATACGACAAAGTATTTTCAACACAGAGCTAGTAATTAAAGACATGATCAAAGAATATAACTAAAAATCGACCGCAAATATTTTCGATCGTAATTTAAAATCAAAAAAATGGAGACGAAAATTAAAGAATCTGGAGTTTTATTAGTTGTTGAGGATAATAAAGGCGATCAGAAAATTTTAATGGAAGCCTTTGCAGCACTTGGTATAAATAATGAAATAGTTATTGTGGATGATGGTGCAGAAGCAATTGAATACTTAAAAACTTGTGATATGCAACCGATATTAATTCTTTGTGATATGAATATGCCGAAAAAGGACGGACTTCAGTTGCGGCAAGAGATATTTGATGACAAAAAACTCAGAATGAAATGCATTCCTTTTATTTTCATGACCAGTGATGATTCTCAAGGAAATATTGAAAAGGCTTTTGAATACGCAGTTCAAGGCTATTTTGAAAAAGCAAAAGATTTTGATGGAGCGGTGGAACTTCTAAGTATTATTATTAAGTATTGGAAAACGAGTAAACTTCCAAATGACAAATTTAGACTTTTGAAAGAAACAGCCATACAATAGCTTTGTTAATTAATTAAGGGCAGTTCCAAAAATTCATTATCAAAACAAAAACATTACCACTAAGGCAATAGAACACTCAGAAACACTAAGGAATTCTCTGTAAGGCTTTTGAACTTAGTGTCTTAGTGTCTTAGTGGTTATTTTTTTTAATTTTTAGAACTGCCCTTAAATAATTTTTTTTTGTCCAGTGTTACGTTAAGTATAAAGGATACTAAAGTCATGCTGAAATTGTTTCGGTATCCATGAGATTCCGGAACCACCGATAGCTATCGGTTTAGTGAAGTGCGTAATGATCTCAATTCGACAAAGTACATTTAACATCACACTAGTTCCCTTGTTTTATTGTTTTGTGATCTATCCTTTTTGAAATGCGTTTTAAATAATACTGCGTCTGTGCATATATTTCGACAAACTTTTATGGCTGTTCATCGGGGCAGTAAGCGCCTGTGCAAGATTGGCCGTTTGTTAAAAAGAATGAACAAAAGCCAAACAGATGTTAACTAGATTGAATATTAAATATTTTCAACAATTGCAGGTAATAGTTGAATGTAAAAATTGAAGAAGTAATTATTATTGTTAAATGAAAAATTGTAAAATTAATTTTATTGAACATATACTATTTAAATGTTTTGTTTTGTTTCTTTTTTTTTATTGTAATTTAATATATAGCCAGAAGAGCGTACCTGTTTCAGTTTCTATGAACGATCTTAATGCACTATATATTGGAGTTGATAATATATTGACAATTGCTATTGCCGGTGTTCCTTCCGAAAATGTAACTGTTAAAATCAGCGCTGGTACTATAGAAGGTAAGGATGGGAAATATATTGCAAGAGTTTATAAAAGAGGTGCTGCAACTCTCGAAGTGTTTAATAGAGGGGGATTAACTCAAACTGTTCTACTAAAATGTTTATTCATTCCTAGTCCTGTCCCCTATTTGGGAAAACTCACAGGGGATACAAATTCAAAAAGGGAAGACCTGATTAGTGCCGGGTGCATCACCGCTGAAATTCCGAATTTTCTTTTAAATCTTA
>JAIOQD010000741.1 GCA_021413595.1 Bacteroidota bacterium
TTAAAAAAACTCACCTACAAATATGAATTGACCTCAGAGCCGGGGAAAACGTTTGCTTATTTAAGTGGTAAAACCGAATTGCTTGGTTTTATCCTTGAAAAGGTAACAGGAAAAACGGTAAGTGATTACGCTTCTGAAAAATTATGGAAACCGATTGGTGCTAAAAATGCTGCGTTGTGGAGCCTCGACCATGAAGGTGGGATGGAAAAAACATATTGCTGTTTCAACTCAAATGCACGTGATTTTGGTCGCATTGGCGAATTGTTTTTAGATAGTGGAAAGTGGAATGGCAATCGGGTAGTTTCTACCGAATATGTTTTAAATTCGATAAAACCAGCCGACCTGATTGATGATTTTGGAAAAAAGAATGCAAAATATGGTTATTCCTGGTGGTTGATCCCCGACTATAAAGGGCATGATATTTTTTATGCACGTGGCATATTAGGGCAATATATTTTATGCATTCCTAAATTAAATATGGTTGTGGTACGTTTGGGCAATAAGCGTGAGAAAAAAATACCTGGTCAGGATCATCCCACAGATGTGTTTTATTATGTTGATGCTGCACTTGAAATGTATGGTAGCTAATTTTTTACGGATTTTAAATTTGATTTGTTTGAAGTTTTTTTCATAAGTAGTTAGGGCATTTAATTGAGTGAAAAGGGTAAATACATTGTTGTTGTATGAAAAAAGATATTGTTCCGCCAATTGTTGAAAATATTGCTGTTGCCATCGTTAAAGAGAAAAATGAACTTGATGAAGATGAATGGAATGTTTATTTGTTAAATTTTAAACAGGATAACATTGAAGGCGTTTTAGTTACCTCTTGTGGGTACGGAATGTATAATAATCAAAGTGTAAAAACATCAATTTTGCGCCATTTTCTGGATGTTATAAGTGCAAATGATTTTAAAAAAATTGAACCGATCGTTGAAACGGTATTTGGATTGAATAATGAATTTTGGGTGAGTTTTTTTATCAAAAATGTGATGTATGATAAAAAATATATTTTTTTACCTGAAACAATTAAGGATGAAAATTTAATTCTAATTCCCTTGCTTAATAAAAAAGGGGTGATCATTAAATAAAATTATATCTGAAATCATAAAATGTTCAAACTACCATCACTCCAAAGTTTTTCCACCGAGTCGATTAGTGCCATAAAAAGATTCCCTCTCTCCTTATTATCTTCAGTTATTGCAAGCGCTATTGCTATTTATTTAATGCACAGTGATTATGAAAAACTTAATTATGTAAACTACCTCTGGAAGGTAATTATGTGTTGTTATTTAGGCTTGAATTTATTTTTAGCGACTGAATTATATTCTGAAAGTAAAGGTCAATCAGGTTTTAAGCGCCTATTAATACAAGTTTTAGCATTGACGCTGATAGTTTGTTACTATTTTGTATTACCAGATTTTAAGGATTTTGGACTTGAAGATACCGCTCGTTTTGTATTGTTTGTAGTTGGTCTTCATCTTTTAGTTTCTTTTGCTCCTTTTATTAATGTGCGGCATACCAATGCTTTTTGGCAATATAACAAATCCTTGTTTATACGTTTTTTAACTTCGGGTTTATATACCGGTGTTTTATACCTTGGTTTAGCATTAGCATTACTCGCTATTGATAAGCTTTTCAAAGTTGAAATAAATTCAAAATATTATGCTGATCTGTGGTGGTTTTTAGCCGGTATTTTTAATACCTGGTTTTTTCTTGCAGGTGTTCCCAAACAAACTCAAGCTCTTGAAGGCATTATTGATTATCCGAAAGGATTAAAGGTTTTTACTCAGTTTGTTTTGCTCCCCCTTGTTACTATTTATTTATTTATTTTATACGCCTATGGTGCTAAAATAGCCATAGCAATGGAACTTCCACGCGGATGGGTATCCTATCTTGTAATAGGGTTTTCTATTGCAGGAATATTATCGTTATTACTTATTTGGCCCATAAAGGATCGTGAAGAAAATTCATGGATCAAAATAGTTGATCGTTGGTTTTATATCGCATTGTATCCTTTAATTATTTTGCTTGGATTAGCTGTATTTAAACGTGTTTCACAATATGGTATAACCGAGAACCGTTATTTTATATTGGTAATTGCATTGTGGTTATTAATTGTTGCTTCATACTTTTTATTAAGTAAGAATAAAAATATTAAAGTAATTCCTGTTTCGCTTTGTATAATTGCTTTTTTAAGCTCGTTCGGACCATGGGGAGCATTCAGTGTTTCAGAACGCAGTCAGATCAGGAGGTTAGGGAAATTAATTGCTGCTGAAAAGATATTGATTGATAGCAGAATAAAAAAAGCAAGCCCTGTGCTAAAAGGAGAGCGAGCAGAAAAAATTTCTTCTATTATTAGTTATTTAGACAAAACTCACGGGTTTAATGGGATTAAACCCTGGTTCAGCCAAGATCTCGATTCTATTTTTGTAAGTAAAGATACAACGGGCTCTAACTATATCAATAAAAATGAAATTGTGCTGGAATTGATGGGCGTTGAAAATTATGTATCCTACTCACGCGAAGGTGGAAGAGATTTTTATATTCATTCCCATTACGATCAAACAACTATAAACGTGAAAGGTTTTGACTATTACAATGAGTTCAATGTCTATAATAGTGCTAATTCCAGTAATTATAAAACTCCTGTTGCTTTTGATAACGACACCTTATTTGTTGAGTTTGTTAACAATAAACTGAAGCTGCTTAATGATGATAAAGAGACCAATAACGTTGATCTTGTTGATTTTGTGAGGATATTAAAAAAGAACAACGCTGAAAGTTATGGAAATTATACAATTGATAGCAAACAGCTTTTGTATCCTTTTGAAACCGATTCATTGTCTATACAGTTCAATTTTACAGTTATTTCAGGGGTCATTGATGAAAACGACAGCATTAATATTAATAATATTGCTGCGAAAATTTTAATAAAACGTAAATAAGAAAGTATGATAGAAAATATAAAATTTTCGACTATTTTATTTCTTGATGTTGAAACAGTTCCATTAGTATATAAATATGCCGATCTGGATGAAAATATACGTAAGCTTTGGGATACAAAATTTCGCTATCAACAGGCTGAAAGCTATGAAACACAATATCAAAAGGCTGGTATTTATGCGGAGTTTGCAAAGGTGATTTGTATTTCAGTAGGTTTCTTTAATGATAAAACATTTCGAATAAAATCGTTTTTCGGTAGTGATGAAAAGCAATTATTACAGGAGTTTTCAGCCTTACTCAATGAGCATTTTAACCAGAAGGAACATTTACTGTGTGCACATAATGGTAAGGAATTTGACTTCCCTTTTCTTTGCAGGCGTCTTCTTATTAACGGACTTAAACTTCCGAAGATATTAAATATTGCCGGTAAAAAGCCTTGGGAAATAAACCATCTGGATACCATGGAGCTATGGAAATTTGGCGATTACAAAAACTATACATCACTTAATTTGCTTGCAAATATTTTTAACATTCCTACACCTAAAGATGATATTGATGGAAGTGATGTTGCTCGTGTATATTGGGAAAACAATGACATTCAGCGAATTGCAACCTACTGTCAAAAAGATGTAATTACCGTGGCTCAGCTGCTGCTGCGCTTTAAGGGCGAGGGTTTGATTGACGAAAAGAATATAATTTACACCTAAAATTTATTTTATATAATTAACTATTTATGTCTCAACAAAAATTACCCCTAATGTTTTCTTTTAAAATTAAGAAGCAGAAAATTGCAGTTTTATGTTTGCTGATTGGTGTCATTATTTCATCATGTAAGAGTCCGAAATCACCACTTGCAGAGTATGGTCCCATCTTCGAAAAAGTGATGGTCAGCGACACAAGCGTTTTCAGAGGATTTAATTTCGGTGACAGTTTAAATTTTGTTCAGTTAAAGGAAACTAACAAGCCCATTGAAGTGGATGAGGGGTATTTATATTACGAGTATAAATTGGATTCAGAGGGTTCTTTTAATATAGCTTACAATTTTGATGAACTGGGTTTAAATGAAATACATTCCGATATTTTTATAAATGATTCCGATAATGCAGATGAAGTTTTTAATAAATTTAAAACCTATTTTGACGAACACTTTGGAACAAGTCAGGCGCAGATGGGATTTACCATTTGGTCGGTGAAATCTGAAAAATATGGCGAAATAATCATTAACCTTAGTAATGAAAGCACTGATTTTACAAGTGATAAAGCTCCCGGAAAAATTTCTCTTTGGATTTACCCCGATAAAAGCTGATCCTATCAAACTAAAATTGGTTAATAATTGAAAATTTGCATATCCAATTCAAGTATTCATTAACTGATTTCCCCAATACACTATCTGTTTTTTTACAGATTTATTGTAACTTCACATCTTAAATTAATGAACGATAATATTAAAAACTTAATACCTGAAAAAGTGGAATATAGAATTGAAAAAGACACGATGGGGGAGGTAAAGGTACCTTCCGATAAGTATTGGGGAGCTCAAACAGAGCGTTCCAGAAATAATTTTAAGATAGGACCCGAAGCATCAATGCCCAGAGAAATAATTCATGCATTTGGTTATTTGAAAAAGGCTGCAGCGATAGCAAATCAGGAATTAGGGGTTTTAGATGCTGATAAAAAAGATATTATTGGTAAAGTGTGTGATGAAATTATTGCAGGGAAATTGGATAGCGAGTTCCCTTTGGTTATTTGGCAAACAGGTTCAGGAACGCAGTCAAATATGAATGTGAATGAAGTGGTTGCTAATCGTTCACATGTTTTACTTGGAAATAAATTAGGTGAAGGAAAAACTTTTATTCATCCGAATGATGACGTGAATAAATCACAATCTTCAAATGATACGTATCCAACGGCTATGCACATTGCAGCATATAAACAGGTTGTAGATATTACACTTCAGGGTATGGAGAAGTTGAGAAATACATTGCAAAAGAAATCAGAGGATTTTAAAAACATTGTAAAAATTGGCCGTACACACTTTATGGATGCTACACCATTAACGCTTGGACAAGAGTTTTCGGGTTATACTCAGCAGATTACAAACAGCATACGAGCCATTAAAAATGCGCTTGAAGTTGTCCGCGAATTGGCTTTGGGCGGCACAGCTGTTGGAACAGGATTAAATACTCCTAAAGGATATGATGTATTGGTTGCCAAAAAAATCGCAGAACTTACCGGTTTACCATTCGTAACTGCACCAAATAAATTTGAAGCGTTGGCTGCACACGATGCAATGGTTGAATTGTCGGGTGCTTTAAAACGTTCTGCAGTTGCATTAATGAAAATTGCAAATGATGTACGTATGTTAAGTTCTGGACCACGTTGTGGAATTGGTGAAATTGTTATTCCTGATAATGAGCCGGGATCTTCTATTATGCCGGGTAAAGTAAATCCAACTCAACCTGAAGCATTAACAATGGTATGCGCTCAAGTGATGGGAAATGATGTTGCGGTTTCAATAGGAGGCTTAAGCGGACATTTCGAATTGAATGTGTTTAAACCCTTGATTGCTGCAAATGTATTACAATCTGCCCGTTTAATAGGTGATGCTTGTGTTTCCTTTAATGATAACTGTGCAGTTGGAATTGAACCTAATTTACCTGTATTGAAACAACATCTTGAAAATTCATTAATGTTGGTTACCGCATTGAATACACATGTTGGTTATGAAAATGCTGCTAAAATTGCGAAGAAGGCGCATAAAGAAAATAAAACCTTGCGTGAAGCCGCTGTAGGCTTAGGTCTCTTAACAAACGAACAATTTGATCTTTGGGTAAAACCTGAAGAGATGTGTGGTTCAATGAAGTAAAGCACTCATCCCCAACAGGGTTTAAACCCTGTTGGGGTTATTAATACATTTTCAAACTGGTAATGCGTATAAAAATCGCTATTTCGTGGTGGTTTAATTACCAATTTGAAAATATAACCAATAGCGTTCCTCTATAAAAAGATCAACTTTTTTTATTTTTTTAATAATTCCATTTGAAAAAAAAGTGCTTCATATTATTTTTTTTCTGCGTTGTAACCATCTTGGGTACAACGCATATTTTCGCACAAACAGACACCTCCAAAGCTTCAGACGAAATAATTATTAATGGTAAGCGGTACAAAGCTGTTGATGATAAGAAAGCGGGATCCGTAAAAAGTAAGAAAACAATCACTCCCCCCGATAGTATTTTTGTGATTGATAATAAAAAATTTCAGTACTATAATAATTGGTTGACCATTGGTGGAGGAGGACAACAAAATTTAACCTATAAGCGGGAACTCGGCTTTGCCGGTGGTTTGGATTTTAATTTTCATATTAAAAAAAATTAT
>JAIOQD010000454.1 GCA_021413595.1 Bacteroidota bacterium
AAAAAGGAGTCGATTCCTTCATTTGCATCGGGTGTTTCCATCAATTGATTCACATATATGTTTTCCAACTGAGGAAGGAAATTACTTAGTACATGATTAAATTTAATTCTTGCCGCCTTAACAGCAAACCTTAATGATGAAGCACTTTTTTCTACAATATGTTGTTCAATCCACTCAGTTGTCCCCGCTTCTAAGTCGGCCTTAGTTTCAAAAACTCTGTTAAGTAATCCAAATTCTTTTCCTTCAGCGGCTGAAATGGTTCTTCCTGTAAGTAATAAATCCTCGGCACGAGACAAACCAATTTTTTCAGGTAAAAGAATGGATGCCGGAGGAGGGAAAACACCTAAAATAATTTCGGGCTGACCTAATTTTGCAGTAGTATCAGCAAACATTTGATTGCACATTAATGCAAGCTCCAAGCCGCCACCTAAACATTGCCCGCTAATTTTTGCAACAGTGGGAATAGATAGATCGCGTAAAATAAAAAACAATTGATGAAAGCCTTGTAACATTGCTCCTGCAAATTCTTTACGATGTTCCTCAACGCTTGCGCCAAAAGAAAAGTGTTTTCCGGCACCTTCAAATGTTATTAATTTTAATTCTTTATTGTTTTTATATGAAATTAACACGTCTCGAATTTCTTCCATCATAATATGATCGAGAACATTCCCTTTTCCATCATCCAAAATAATTTGTGCGATAGAATTATTGTATGAATAATTTACTTTTATCTTTTGCATACGTTTATTTTATTTGTGTTTGAATCCTAAATGTTATTCAATTAAACTTTTTGATATTGAGGAGAAATTAGTTGATGTAATTCTTCATTCCACTCACAACCATCGGCAAGTAATTGACGTAATTTTATAAAGTCAATTTCGCGATTATCCTTTGGTCCGTAATTAAATGCGCGGAAACCGGCTTTAGCTTCAGTCATCATGTTTAGAGCAAGCCACTCACGGCTGCTTTCTTTATTTTTATCCCAATGTTCCAGTTTTTTCTTGCGAACTTCTGAGAGTGTTTTTGAAGTACAATTAGGAAAAGTGTGTAATAATTTTGCAATAAGTTTATTAACAGCATCATCAAGCAAGGATAAATCGACTGTTCCTTTAGTCAACAATTCTTTTCCTTTTTTCATTTCTTCACCTGTTTTCATTGTTCCAAAAACTAATTTACCGAATTCATCAGTTTGCTTATCTATGATTACAAGTGGATTTGCAACAAATTTTCCATCTACTTTTAATGCAGGGACAATGTCGGTTATCATACCAAAATTGTATGCTTGGTGGGCAGTCCATGGTTCACAAAGTGTTAGTGACATCATTGCTCTTTCGATGCCAACATATAAATGTAAAAAATCGGTGGCTCCTCCAATTGCAGCACTACCATGCTTTGGACCCGCTTGTCCGAAACGAGCAAGGTCACTTGCAATAGTATAATCACAAGCCATTCCTATTTCTTGTCCACCACCAATACGCATCCCGTTTACACGGCATATAACAGGTTTTTCACATTTTAAAATTGCAGATACCATGTCATTGAATAAACGCATGTATTGCGAATATTCTTGTGGATTACCTGAATAATATTCAGCATATTCTTTTGTATTCCCTCCGGTACAAAATGCTTTATCACCAACTCCAGTGAAAACAACCGCTACAACACTTCTGTCGTTTGAGGCCTCAGCAAAAGCAAGAATTATTTCTTTAACAGCTTTAGTAGTGTATGAATTATATTGTTGAGGATTATTCAAAATTATCCATGCATTAAAAAGACCCTCTACAGATGTTCCGTCATAATTTAGGCATGGTCGTTTTTCAAAAAGAATGTCAGTATAATTATGTTCAACTAAATTGTGATTTTTTAAATAGCTCATGATATTTTTATTTTATGATTTGTAATTTTTTTGAACTTGTTTTCTTTAAATCGAATAAAAGCAGTTTACTTTTTTGTTGAGAGGTATAGGGTGCCAATCACTTCTTTGTCTCAAATCACTTTTTTGTTTTATTTTAAATCAAAATCAGGAACCAATACCGAACGCTTGTCATATTTATGATCCAAGGTGTTTTGAAATACTTCATTTATTTTTGACATAGGGAATGTTTGAACAAAATCTTTAATATTTAATTTTCCTGATGCAATTAAATCAACAACTTCGGGATATAATTCAGGTTTGCAACCCCAGGTGCCAATTATTTTAGCATCAAATGCCATAAGATTACTTAGGCGAACTTCGAATTTATTCAAAGTAAATCCAACGATGCTAAGCGTTGAAGTAAATGTGATTAAGTTAAAAGCAAGTTCTTGTCCTGCGGTTGTTCCGGAAAATTCGAATATTTTCCAGCCATATTTTGATGCACCCAGTTCTTTAGCAATTTCTTTCACCTTGCTTTTAATTTCCTTACTATTTAGTCCTTTTGAATTCAAGGTAGCATCCACCCCATTCTTTTTTGCTTGAGCTAATTTTTCATCATTAATATCAATTGCTAAAACTTTTGCACCAGCTATTTTTGCAATTAATGCGCCATAAACACCAACACCTCCAACTCCAATTACAATTGCTAAATCATTTTTTTCCAGTTCAGATTTTTTTATTACCTGATAAGGAGTAGAAATGGCATCAGCAATTACAGAAAGCTGTTCCAGAGAATATGTTTTCAAAATAGAATCAGGGACCGGACATAAATATTTAAAAGGAACAATAATATGAGATGCAAATCCGCCATGGAAATCATTGCCTGGCATCAATTGATTTTGGCACATATTGCTTCTTCCCTTTTTGCATAATTCACATTCACCGCAGGGTAGTACAGCGGGTATAATTACGTTTTTACCAACAAGTTGAGTTGGACCATCAACAACAGTTCCGCTTATTTCATGACCTAATGTTATTGGCATTTCCATTTTGGTACGTACACCATCATTCCAAAAACTAAGATCGGTATGACAAACACCACAACCTGCAATTTTTACTAATGCTTCATTTTCCTTAATAGTTGGCATTTCAGATTCAACCAATTTAAAATCGGTTTTTAATTCTGTCATTTGCCATTGTTTTATTTTATCGAACATACTTATTTCAATTTACAAATTGATATTTTCAAATAATATTGCAGTGCCTTGTCCGCCACCAATACAAGCAGAAGCTATTCCATATTTTACTTTTCGGAAATTCATTTCTCTGGAAATTGTTAATGATAATCTTACTCCTGTCGCTGCCAAGGGGTGTCCTAAGGCAATAGCGCCTCCATTAACATTACAAATTGATCTGTTTAATCCCAATTCTTTTTCACAACCGATAAACTGTGCAGCAAAAGCTTCATTTATCTCAACTAAACCAATGTCTTGAATTGTTAAGTCTGCTAATTCGAGTAATAATTTAATTGCCGGAACTGGACCCAAGCCCATCAGCTTAGGATCAAGGGCACTTGTTGCAGACCCAACTATTCTGGTTAATGGTTTTAATCCTTTGGATTTAACATAATCTCCATGAGCAACAACAACTGAGGCTGCGCCATCAACTATCCCACTTGAATTAGCCGCTGTTTGAACTCCATCGCGAGCAAATACAGAGGGCAATTTTGCCAGAATGTCTAATTCTGTTGCTCTAACATTTTCATCTGTATTAAAATTTTCTACTTTTCTCGGTAGAAAAACTTTTCTTGGTATTAATCCTTCCGCTTCAAAAACAGTAGAATTCATTTCTATTATTTCATCATCAAAAAAGCCCCCCTTTTTTGCAGCCAAGTATTTATCAATAGATTGTTTAGCAAAAACATTAGCGTCCTCTTTGGAAATATTGTGTTTTTTAGCCACATTTTCTGCGGTGCATCCCATTGGAACAGCAGCGGTATCGTTAAGGGCTTCCCATAACATATCTACAAAACCAGGCTTCCCTAAAGGGTAGCCCATACGGTTTCCGAATGAAGCTGTTGGTGAAAGAGACATGTTTTCTGTCCCACCACACAAAGCTGTTTGGGCTTTACCTAAGCTTATTTGTTCGGCACCGGCAATAATCGTTTCAAAACCAGAACCACAAATCCGTTGTAACATCACAGCAGGAATTCCTTCAGGGATTCCTGAGTACAAGCCGATGTGCCTTGGTAAAAAATAAGCATCAGGCGAACTTTGACCAATATTGCCATACATTATCTGATCAATATCTTCTGCATTTATACCCGATTTCTCTATTGCAGCCTTTGTTGCGAATATTCCTAAATCTGTTGGTGAAACATTTCCCAATGTTCCACATAATTTCCCAAAGGGAGTACGAGCTCCGTTAACAAGGTATATGTTGTCATATAGTATACCAAATCCTTTTTTCTTGTCGTGAAATGCTTTCATTAAAATATTTTTAAACTTAAATTTTTACGGGTTGTAATTTTTCGAATTTTGCTGTAAAATGTCTCAGAAATTTAGGTTCTTCCGTAATTTTAAACCCAGTTACCTGATCTTTTGTTCTTAGTATTTCTTCAAACGTTTCTATTACGTACTCAATATG
>JAIOQD010000455.1 GCA_021413595.1 Bacteroidota bacterium
CCTGATCCCAACAAAAGTATTAGCAATAAGATTATTGCTAGCATTACGAATCACAGCTTGATAACTCATTAATTTTGGAGCCTGACCAAATGCCACTCCCCCATTATCTTTCCAAACAATCGAACTAAAAAACAAAATTGCAAAAGCTGCAAATCGAAGATTTAACTTAACCTTTTTGAATGTATTACTTTTGGAATGCGCCAGGGACAAATCTTTGATCAAAATATGTAAAAAAAAAATGAGTAATTTTTTCATGATTATTTATTTTTAATTATTTTAAAAACTTTCAATTCAATATCATTATTCAGAACTTTAATAAAATAAATATCATTGGCTAAATTGATCATAGAGATGGATGTTAGGCTTCCACTTAGTTTTTTATTTTCAATGATCTTACCAAGCAAATCATATAGCGTGTAAGTCATATTTTGTGTATTACTGTTTAGGACACTTAATACAACAAAATCGGTGGTGGGGTTTGGATAAACAGAAAGACTAATACCTGTTTCTTCAAAACCACTGAGCGTTAATATTTCGTAAGGCTGTTGTAATCCTTCTGTAATAGTACCTAAAGAGCCTTTTGATGTTATATAATCGATTTGCCCTATTGAGTAACTTATTACACCACCCGTTCCAATTGCATCGCCACCTGAAGCCACAGAATTTTGCTGTGCAACTAAAGCTCCGAATCCAATTAATATAAGGGGACAGGTGATAATTATTTTTCTAATGTGTTTAGATTTTTTAATTTTAAATTCCTCCATTTTAATTCCGATTCCGAAAATGATCGTCTCTTTATTTCTGCGGCTGTTGATATTTTAAAATTCGTTTCCTTCACAAAAACAAAACTAAAATCCACACGCAAAACTAAATTCACGCTTTCCCAAAACCGACAAATTTTCGCTGGTAGTTCAAAAACCAATGCTGACCAATAAAAACGTATCGGTCAATTTTAAATACTAATTTGGTGGGGCTTTTGGGCTCAATGCATTGATAGCATCTTCTCTATTATCGATATGTTTGTTTTAAAAAATCGGAAAGCTCTTTTGTAAATTTCGTGCCTTCAGCTATCAATGTAAAATCGCGATGAATATATTTTTTATCCTTTTTATGAAACCAACGCCTTCTGTGTATTTCTAAATAAACGGCTTTACCTCGAAGGGGGAAATCTTGTATTAATCGCGGTTTACAAAAACCCTTTGATTCATATTCTGACTACGAATAACCCAAGGGCAATATATTGGTTTCTTCTAAGACTATTATATAATGAGAGTCGGCTTCTGTTTTGCCCGGCAACTCTTTCATCGACATTACCTCAAAATAATCTAATAAATTATTGGGTAAACGGAGATTCCACTTCGTGATTCTGATGAACAAAAAAGTACAATTCTTTTAATCCTCCTTTTTTCCATTTAGAAATTCGTTTTATCCATGGATCTAATCGTGTATAATCAGTTTCATGATTAGCGCCAACATATTTTACAAAAGCAATAGGTGTGGTCAATCTCATATGTATTAAATCCCTTCTGCCAGCCGTATCAACAATGAACATTTGTTACTTTGTGTTTTTTATATAGTTTGCAAACACGATCTGCTTCTGCCTTAGTGTTGAACCATTCTGTATTTCGTAATTCAATACCCAAGCGAGTTCCCTTCGGAAATTCAACAATGAATTTTCCTAGTAGTTCAAAATCTTTTGGTTTAAAGTTGTCATGCATCTGCAAAAAAATCATTCCCAATTTTTCTTCCAGTCCGCTAACAGAGTGGCAAAATTTCATCTGTCAAGGTTTTTACATTATTCAACCGCTTTAAGTGACTAATTGCTCGTGGGACTTTTGGGGAAAATTTATTTTTTTTGGCGTTTTGGCTTGCCATTTTACAAACTGATATTTGCTGCATACCTTGTAAAATGTGGCATTAAGCTCAATTCTGTTAAATTGGGTGGCATAATATGCTAATTCATCTTTTATCCCTTTTGGATAAAAATTTTTCAGATCCTGTTTGTTCCATTTTGCACAACCAACAAATACGTTTAGTTTTTTTTGCTTTTCCACCTATAGTTTTAGCAGTATCAGGATGGTCAGGAGGCAATGTAAGGTCGATGCCTTAAATATTTTCAACACTTCCAAATTTCATGTTTTAGGAGAGTTTTATTTTTAAAGAATCCGAGTAGTCTTTTTTTGCTAACTCAATTTCTGTTATAATTGATGTGCGCTCAATGATAAGGTCTTCTACTGTTTTTCTTTCTTTACGTACCATGCGCATTAATCTCCAACGCCCGAATATTTTTTTCATTATGGGATAATACTTCAATACAAATAGTCCCGTTAATGGAACTAATAAGGCATAAATCCCCAGGAAAGTCCAACTACGAAAAACAAGAGCTACAACTAATAATTGTATTCCATAATATAAAATCCACAATACCATGGCCATGTTTGCAAAAACGGATGCATAAAATTCTACATTCTCTGCTTTTTTATCTGCAATTTTTTTAGAGATAAAATAAGGAGGGAAATTTAATACTAACCCCACAAAATATAATGGTATTCCAAACCAAATGATGAGAAAGTCCAAAAGGAAATTCCACATATTCATTTTATTTATATTTTCTGGATGTAAAAGATGGTCACGTAATTTGAGTTTTTGTAAATGTCTGTTATATGGGAGAATTACTTTTTTTAGAGACTCAAGCATTATTGAATTTGCTAAATCTAAGTAATTTATCATTTCAGCAATTTCTTTACCAACATAATATTGCTTTTTTATACTTTTTAAGTCATATTGCCTTTCCTTCATCCAATCTTGCAAGTATATTTCATTAATCCCTGCCACTATTTCATCATTTTCCTTATTGTTAATAATGATGATTAATTCGGACATTTTTTTCTCTAAAAGTTTTGTAAAATTGTTAATAGCTTTTGCTTTATCTTGTTTATATATTTCAGCATATTTATTTATAGAAATAGGATCACCAAAATTTATAAATAATTTACTCCGGAATTTTTTTGCATCAAAATAATTCAATCCAATAGGAACAACAAAGACTTCTTTTTTAAAATCAAATAGTTCCTCTGTTTGAAAAACAATTCGTGCTAAGCCCTTTTTTAATGGTTGTAATCGTTTTTCCTGAATACATATTGCTTCAGGAAACAAGAGCAATGTTTTATTCTCAGATAATAACCTACGACACTCTTCGAACATCTTATCGTTTTTTTTTAATTCGCCATAACCTTCTCGGAGACGATACACAGGACTTACTTTCATATCATTCAAAACCCATTTTGCGAAACGATTTTTAAAAACATCACCGCGTGCAAAAGAACGAACTGTCATCGGTAAGGTCATTAAAACAATACCGGGGTCAATAAAAGCATTAGTGTGATTAGGTGACAGTATCAGAGGTTTGCCGTTGAAGGCTTTTTTGAGCCGGTTTATATCGAGTCTATAAAAAACACGATAAAAAATATTGGTAAGCGGCTTTAAAATTTGGTATAACACAGTTAATTGTATTTAAATGAAGATTGATTTTTTTATATTATTCACGATCAAAGAGTAGGCGCTGTCCTTTTATACGTTCATCAAATTTACCATTATCATAAACTAAATTACCATTTACAAACGTATGTGTTATTTTTGAATGAAAGGTAAGTCCTTCAAATGGCGACCAGCCACATTTGTATAAGATATTTGATTCATCTACGATCCATTCAGCATTTAAATCAACAAGAACCAGGTCTGCAAAATAACCATCACGAATATAACCTCGTTTTTCAATTTGAAAGCAGTCTGCAACGGCATGTGCCATTTTTTCTGCGATTTTTTCAAGTGCGATTGTTCCTTTGTGATAGAACTCCAACATAGCAATTAAAGAATGTTGTATTAACGGTCCGCCTGATGGAGCCTTAAAATAAGTTTGTTGTTTTTCTTCAAGTGTGTGTGGTGCGTGATCGGTGGCGATCACATCAATTTTATTTTCCAATACTCCTTGCAAAATTGCATCACGGTCAATGCTGGTTTTAACGGCTGGGTTCCATTTAATAAATGCACCTTTTGTTTTATAATCTTCATCACTAAACCAAAGGTGGTGAATGCACGCTTCGGCTGTAATTCGTTTTTGTTTTAAAGGAATTTTATTATCAAACAGCGTCAATTCTTTTGCCGTTGAAATATGTAAAATATGTAAACGTGTATTGTGTTTTTTCGCCAACTCCACTGCTAATGCTGATGATTTGTAACATGCTTCCTCACTGCGAATAAGCGGATGGCATTCCATTGGAACATTTTCACCGTACATCTCCTTATAACGCGCCATATTGCGTTTAATAATATCCTCATCTTCACAATGTGTTGCAATCAGTAGTTTGCATTTCGAGAAAAGTGCTTCTAATGTTTCACGTTTATCCACAAGCATATTTCCAGTTGACGAACCCATGAACACTTTAATTCCACAAACATTTTTTGGATTGGTTTTAAGTACTTCATCAATATTGTCGTTTGAAGCACCCATAAAAAATGAATAATTCGCCAAGGAAACTTCTTCTGCACGTTTGTATTTTTCTTCCAGCAATTTTTGGGTAAATACATTTGGTATGGTATTTGGCATTTCCATATACGATGTTACACCGCCTGCTACTGCAGCTTTCGCTTCAGTATAGATCTCTCCTTTGTGCACTAATCCGGGTTCACGGAAATGTACCTGGTCATCAATACAACCAGGAAAAAGGTACAAGCCGGTTGCATCGATTATTTTATCAGCTTTTGCATTAATTTCTGAATCAGAAATTAATGC
>JAIOQD010000456.1 GCA_021413595.1 Bacteroidota bacterium
TAAACAAAAAGAAGAACTTGAAATCTCTCGTAACAATATTACTGTGTTGAGTGAAATTGGACAAGAGATCACCTCATCTCTTTCAATTGAAAAGATAATTGAAAAAGTATATGAAAACGTAAATAAACTAATGGACGCTTCGGTATTTACTATTGGTATATACAATGAAGAAGAGAAACGATTGAATTTTATCGGAACCATTGAAAATGGTGAAAAAATACCATTTCAAACAATTGAGATAAAAGATAATGATCGCCTACCAAGCATTTGTTTTAATGAGCGAAAAATTATTTTTATAAATGAGTACGAAAAAGAATATAAAAATTATTCCGCTTTGCTTCCCTCTCCAATAGCAGGGCTTGCATCTGAATCTATAATTTATATTCCACTTATAACTAAAGGCAGACCAATTGGCGTAATAACCGTGCAAAGCGCCAGAAAACATGCTTTTTCGGAATACCACTTGAACATTCTGCAAAGTATGGCCATTTATGCCGCCATTGCGATAGAAAATGCACAGCTTTATGAAGATCTGGAAGTAAAAGTAATTAAGCGAACTGATGAGGTATTAAAGCAAAAAGAAGAAGTAGAAAGATCTTATCAGAATACTAAACTCCTAAGTGATATTGGAAGAGAGATCATTTCTGTTTTATCAGTTGAAGAAATCATCAATAAAGTATATGAAAATGTAAATAAACTCATGGATGCCTCTGCATTTGGCATTGGGATTTATAATGACGTTGAAAAACGAATTAATTTTTCAGGATTCATTGAAAAAGGAGAAAAACTACCCTTCTATTATAACGAATTAAAAGATGAAAGTCGCCCGGCAGTCTGGTGTTTTAAAAATCAAAAAGAGATATTCATCAATGATCTTATTAAAGAATACAATAACTATTTCCCTGGAAGGGAGATACCGATACCAAAGGCTGGGGAACAGTCCGAATCTATTATTTACCTTCCCATTTCAACAGGTAATAAACACGTAGGTGTGATAACGGTTCAAAGTTTCAAACAAAACGCCTATACCGAATATCAATTGAATATTCTAAGAAATTTAGCTGTTTATGTAGTTAATGCGCTTGAAAATGCACGGCTTTATGAAACGATGGAAGATGAAGTGAAAGCACGTACCCTTGAAATTGAAAAACAAAACGATGAGTTGGCAAGATTATCCATTGTAGCAAGCGAAACCGATAATGGAGTACTAATTTTTGGTGCAACAGGGGAAATAGAATGGGTTAATTCAGGATTTACTCGTCTTCAGGGTTATGGTTTAGAAGAACTTAAACAAAGAGGTAATACATTAGAAAAAATCAGTCATAACCCAGATATAAAAAGCTTAGTTCATGATTGTATTGTAAATAAGAAATCATCAATGTATCAGGCCTTAAACATTACTAAAGCCGGCAAAGAACTATGGGTGCAGAGTTCCCTTACACCTATCCTGGATGAAGAAGGGAATGTTAAAAAGTGGGTAATTATAGATACTGATGTTACCGAACGCAAGAAAGCAGAAGATGGTATCAGGCAGCAAAACGAAAAAATAACGGACAGCATCAACTATGCAAAAAGTATTCAGGAAGCCTTACTTCCACCAATAGAAGAAATACAAAACCACTTACCTGAATCTTTTATTTTATACAAACCAAAGGATATTGTTAGTGGTGATTTTTATTGGATTTATGAAGACAAAGAAAGAATTTTGATTGCTGTTGCAGATTGCACCGGACATGGAGTACCTGGCGCTTTTATGTCCTTAATGGGCAATAATTTTCTTAACGATATTATTAAAGTGAAAGGCAAGCATACACCTTCAGAAATTTTGGATGAATTAAATATCCAAATTTTGAATACACTCAAGCAAAACAGTAAAGTAACATCTGTAAAATATGGAATGGACATTGCTCTTATAAGTTTGGAGTTCGGAGTACTGGGTTCAAAGAACGATTCTGCACTAAATACTTCTAATGACAAGCCACCAACTACGAACCTAATTCAAACTACTGACTATCAAACACATACAAGGCTACAATTTGCCGGTGCACATAGCCCTTTATTTATTTTCAGAGGAACTGAATATATTCCTATAAAAGGCAATCAGCGCTCAATTGGAAGCTATCAGAAAAATGAAACACAAGGCTTCACGAATCACCATCTTCAACTTATGAAAGGGGATATGTTATATTTGTTTTCGGATGGGTATGCAGATCAAATTGGAGGGTCCGAAAACAAAAAAATGTTTTCTCAACCTTTTAGAGATATCCTTCAATCCATTTGTAATCTTGAAATGACAGAACAAAAGAATATACTTGATTCAACAATTACAGCCTGGAAAGGAGAATTAGATCAAACAGATGATATTTTGGTGCTTGGTATCCGAATATGATGTATGAACCAAATGAAATGAAACCCTTTAAAGGATCAAAACGTATAATTAAAGTATGCCGAATCAAAACCGCTTCAACTGGCATCAATTTGGTGAGATTCAATTGCAGGTTGTTAACTATTAAAAAAATGAGTAAAAAAACTAAAAATATATTTTGTCCTCTCACGCTCAAGCCCTTCAAAGGGATTTATTTTGGCTTGTTTATTCTGCTTGCTTTTTTCTCAAAAGTGGATGCTCAAACATTAAAGCGCCAATGTATAGCAAGTTCAGGCAGTTATGTTACCGAAAATGGGATAACACTCCAGCAAACAATAGGTCAACCTTACGGTACATCGCCTTATTATAGCAATACAACAAGATATACCCCGGGCTTTCTTCAACCCGTTTTCAGGATTGAAAATATCAAATCAAGTATTGATGCAAAAATATTTCCAAATCCAACTTCAAACCAGGTAACAATTGAATCAACGATACTCTTAGAAAATGTACTTATTCAAATAGTAGATATTACCGGAAAAATACTGTTAAGCCAAAAAATTGCTGAGTTTAAAACTTACACCATCGAGTGTTCCGATTGGTCCACTGGCGCTTATTTAATCTCATTGACAGATTCTAAAAACAGTCTGTATTCATCGAAATTAATTATTACAAGATGAAAAACATGAAGCTCCACTTTCTGAAATTCATATTCTTATTTCCAATACTATTTTTTGTTTTCCAATCAACTGCGCAATCCAACGTAACATTTGATGCGGGACAAGTGTTTTCAACATTTAAATTTACAAATACCTTGGGCGACCGTGAAAAGAACCTATCCAACAATATTTCAGGCTGTTTTAGTTTAGGTTATCAATATGTGTTAAATAATGGCTTATT
>JAIOQD010000457.1 GCA_021413595.1 Bacteroidota bacterium
GATAGCACCGACTGCTCTGATAAGGCTTTTATAACGGGTAATACAGGAGTTACTTCTTCTGACCAGGATGTAGATAATGGTGCAACCACATTAATATCCCCTTTATTTGACCTTACAACATATACAGAACCTTATTTGGATTATTCCCGTTGGTTCTATAATAGTGGTGGCTCCGGTTTACCAAATGATTCGTTGAGCATTTATTTAAGCAATGGAACAACCACCTGTTTGTTGGAATTTGTTTTAGCTGCAACACCGGGAAGTTCAACATGGGTTCATCGTTCATTTAAAATATCTGATTACATCAACCCAACTGCTACTATGCAATTAAAAGTGCGCACAGCAGATAATAATCCCGGCCATATTGTTGAAGCAGGTTTTGATAAATTCCTGATCAACGAAGGTCCCACAGGAATCTCAGAAAATAACTCTAAAAACACTGCTTCTATAAATGTTTATCCAAATCCATTTGCAGAAGAAACCACTATTGCATACCAATTAAAAAATAAATTAGTTGCAGGTGCATCAATTGTAATTACTGATGTTACAGGAAGAACTGTGAATGCAATTAGTTTAACTCAAGCAAAAGGAACCGTTGTGTTTAATTCAACTTCAGGTGCAGGGATTTATTTTGTAAGAGTAATAAATGGCAATGAAATAGGGGAACCTCTGAAAATTGTAAAGATGAAGTAATAATGCGAATCAAGGGTTGTTGGAATTCAAATTAAATATGAAACCGGTTTTGCGTAAGGGATAGTAGCGGAAATCCTTTTTGTCCCGGAGGGCAAAAAGATTGAAGCGGATAGCCCGACCTGCAGGGATACGCCCCAATACTATCACTTACATAAGGGCACCTCTAAAAACTGTTTTTTTTAACCGCAGAGTGCACAGAGAAGGCGCGGAGTTGCGCAGAGAAAAACTTTTCTTACTCTGTGGTTCTCATTTTTTACTCTGCGGTTCTCTGCGGTTAATTTTATTTTTTTGAGTTTTTAGAGGTGCCTATAAACAAAACAGTTTCTTTTAATCTGCTTGTAAAAACGCATATCTGTAATCGGTTGGTGGTACAAATGTTTCTTTAATTGTACGAGGTGAAACCCAACGTAATAAATTTACCATTGCACCTGCTTTATCATTGGTTCCGGAACCACGTGCACCGCCAAAGGGCTGCTGCCCAACAACTGCACCAGTACATTTATCATTAATATAAAAATTACCTGCCGCATTACGCAATGCTATAGTGGCTTGTTCAATTGCATAACGATCCTGTGAGATAATCGCTCCTGTTAATGCATAGATAGAAGTGGAATCCACAATTTTTAATGTTTCTTCAAATTTCTCTGCATCATAAACATGAAGTGTTAATACCGGTCCGAATAACTCTTCGCACATGGTTACATATTTAGGATCTTTCACAACAATAATGGTAGGTTCAATAAAATAACCTTTTGATTTATCGTAATTACCACCTGCTATGATCTCTACATCTTTATCATTTTTAGCGGAATCAATAAATTTTGACAATTTATCAAAAGATTTTTCGTCAATCACTGCATTGACAAAATTGGTAAAATCTTCTGTCGGTCCCATTTTAAAGGATTTCAGATCGGACAATATCTGATGTTTAACTTCATCCCAAATATTACTTGGAACATACGCACGTGAAGCAGCAGAACATTTTTGCCCTTGGTATTCAAATGCACCGCGGCTTATAGCTGTAGCAACAATTTTAGGGTCAGCGGATTTATGCGCCATAATAAAATCTTTTCCTCCTGTTTCACCAACAATACGAGGATAAGTTTTAAACTTATGAATATTGTTACCTATTGTTTTCCAGATATTTTGAAATACTTCTGTAGAGCCTGTAAAATGGATTCCTGCAAAATCAGGATGTGAGAAAACGACATCAGCAGCATCAGGTCCGGAAGGATAGATCAAATTGATTACACCATCAGGAAGACCTGCTTTCATAAATATTTCCATCAATACATTGGCAGCATATACTTGCGTGTTGGAAGGTTTCCATACTACCACATTGCCCATCATAGCACATGCTGTAGGTAAATTTCCGGCAATAGCAGTAAAATTAAAAGGTGTTAAGGCATAAATAAAACCTTCCAATGGCCGTTGTTCAACACGATTCCAAACCCCAAATCCTGTACCTGCAACGGGAGGTTGTTGTTTGTAAATTTCTGTCATGTAAAGCACATTGAAACGCAAAAAATCAATAAGCTCACACGCTGCATCGATCTCTGCCTGGAAAGCATTTTTTGATTGCCCCAACATGGTAGCAGCATTCAATTTTGCGCGGTATGGTCCGGCAATCAATTCAGCAGCTTTTAAAAAGATACTTGCACGGTGTTCCCAGGCCAATGCTTCCCATTTTGGTTTGGCAGCCAAAGCTGCATCAATAGCTTGTTTTACGTGATCTTTATTGCTTTTATGGAAATGACCCAACGTATGTTTATGGTCGTGAGGTGGTGAAAGACGAACCTTGTCAGTACCACGTACTTCTTTACCTCCAATATACATTGGTATATCCACTTCTTTTGAACGCAATTCAATAAGCATTGCTTTAATTGCAATTCGCTCAGCGCTGCCCGGGGCATAGCTTTTTACAGGTTCGTTTACAGGAACTGGTACAGTATAAAATCCTTTTGGCATAGTTATAGAAATTATAAATGGTGGATGTTGAATGTTAAATTATAAATTTACGTGCCACAAAGGTAAGAAATAAATTAAAAGCCCTTTCTGCCTTCCTTCACCTGGAAGAAGGGTGACTCTATCCTCCCAAACTCCTTATGCATAATGTTTGTGAAAACCATAGTGTTTTGAGATATATTAATTCTCTTTTTTTTGCAAGACACCAAAATCAGAATATCTAAAAAAAAAAACGATTTATGTTACAAAAATAGCATTTAGTCGATTAAAATTGAATATGTTTGTAAAAAAAATATCGCAAATAGACTTGAACAAAATTTTTGGTCTGGAAAATTAAAAAAGAAAGGAGAAAATATATATGTGATAAAAAACTGCTTTTTGATTTTACAGTTTGGAACACAAACAACACATTCTATAAACAGATTTACAAATAATATAAAAATATGAAAATAAAAATAAAAATTACAATTTCATTATTAGCCTTAGCAAGTTTTTTGTTTGAAGCAAATGTTGTAAATGCACAAACATGTGGCTCTTCTCAAGTTACTTATTCTGGCTATACTTCAGGTTATCTCCCTAAATGGAATGCAACAAGTGGGTGTATTAGCAACTCTTCCATTTTTGACAACGGAGAAGTGGGAATTGGTCTTACGGCACCTGCTTCGAGGCTTCATTCTGCGGGACAAATTCGTAGTGGCATTCCATCCGGAGGATTAGGAGGGGCTTCAGCAACTACAGGATCCTTGTTGTTTTACAATTCTTCAAATACAAATACAGTCAATATTCAGTCCGGAGTAACTACAACAAGTTATACTCTGACTCTTCCCGCAACTCAGGGAGCGGCTTCTTCAGTATTAACCAATAACGGTTCAGGTGGTTTAGATTGGGCTCAACTAACTGTGGGTTCCTGGTTGCTGGCAGGAAATACTCTGTCTGGAACTTTACCTGCTTCTCCAACTGAATTTATCGGGACCTTGAATGCAGCCGATTGGATTATAAGAACAAATAATACCGAGAAAATGAGAGTTCAATCGAGTGGCAACGTAGGTATTGGAACAACAGCACCATTAGCTACTCTACAACTAAAAGCTGCCACAAGCAAAGAATTCCAATTTGGAAATACTGCTGGAGCATACACAAGTTCAACATACTTTACCGATTTAACAACTGTTGGCCCAATTATGAATTTTTCACGTGTTTCAGATGGAGCATTCGTTAATTCAATATTCAATTATACAGGAACCGGCTCATTAGACCAGTTGGGAATAGCCTCAAGAAACGATATTGTTTTTGTATCATCTAACTCTCCTACAACGACCATAAAAGAAAATATGAGAATAACAGGTGGCAATGTTGGGATTGGAACGTCTGCACCTGCAACAAAACTTCATATTACAGGAGATGCAGCATCTGTAGATTTACTTAAACTGCAAAATACGAATGGCACAACCCCTCGGTCTTACAGAATTGGACCTGGGGCTGGAATTGCAGCAGGATTTGGCATTTATGACGATAATGCAGCCGCTACCAGAATGGTAATTGATTTTAGTGGCAATGTAGGGATTGGAACTACTGCCCCCACAGCTTTATTAAGTGTAAATGGAGATGCCAACAAAACAGGGAGTGCAACTTGGGGTAGTTTTTGTGATATTCGATTGAAAAAAGATACAAGTGCATTTACAGATGGATTAGAAGTTATTAAAAAAATCCATCCAATTAGCTATAAATATAATGGCAAGATGGGGATAAAAGATACAAATTCGACATTTATCGGAGTTGTAGCACAGCAAATGCAGCAAGCTGTTCCTTATACCGTTGAAACATTTATGGCAAAACTTGATACTGCTGATGCACAGGAAACGCAATTATTAAGCTATAATCCAAATGCTCTATTTTATTTATTTGTTAATGCTTTTAAAGAATTGGATTCTGCAAATGTAAAAAAGGATTCGGCAATAAGTGGTTTAAACCAAAAAATAACTCGCTTAGATTCCATTAATACCGTATTACAGAACCAGTTGATTACAAGTACTAGTTTATTGCAAAACCAACTGATTGCATTGCAAACAACTATAAACAATTGTTGCAATAATCCAATGCAATCTTCTGTAAACAATAATGGGCAAACGAAATCAATGAATGTCGATGGTGGTACTACACAAAATGAAGCAGGACAAATTGATGTTAGATTGAACGATGCTCAATCAATTGTATTAGAACAAAATGTACCTAATCCATTTGCTGAACAAACCACAATCAGCTATTCATTACCTGATAACACGGTTAAAGCACAAATATTGTTTTATAATTCACAGGGTAAATTGATACAATCAACTGAACTTATTCAAAAAGGTAAGGGACAGTTAAATGTATTTGCAAGCGATTTATCAAATGGCATATATACTTATACATTAGTCGTAGATGGTAAAGTGATTGATAGTAAACGAATGATAAAAAGTAAATAACAGATTACACAGAAACCCAGCAGAAAAATTTAACTGCTGGGTTTTTCTTAAAATCATCTTATCTTTATACTGATGAAGAGAATACTACACATTTTTGTTATAATTATTCCATTGTTTGCTAATGCGCAAAAACAGGGTAATATATGGTATTTTGGTAATCAGGCTGGACTTAATTTTAATAGTGGGAATCCTATTTCTATTTCAGATGGACAAACATACTTGTACCCTAATCCAGGCCCTCACAGTGAGGGAAGCTCTGTTATTTGCGATAGTACTAGTGCTCTTTTATTTTATAGCAATGGGGCAAAAGTTTGGAATAAAAATCAACAAGTAATGCCCAATGGAGATAGTTTGCTTGGTCACCCATCTTCAACACAGGCTGCTTTAATTATTCCACAACCTCAAAGTAGTAGATACTTCTATCTTTTCACAACAGATGCTTTTATTTATGACAATTTAAAGTATGGTTTACGTCAGATGCGTTCTATTCATATTTATTAACAGCGAATGGAATTACTGATACTGTAGTTTCGCATATTGGAACTATTCATCAAGATAATTGTGGAACACAAAGTACCAGCGCAGCTATTGGTTGTATGAAAATTTCTCCAAATGGTGATAAAATAGCAGTCGCTTGCGGGAATACATGCGATAATATTAAAGAAATATTTGATTTTGATGCATCAACAGGAGTCATTTCAAATTTCATAGATTTAGATTTACAAATAGATACTTTTGGTACTTATGGAGTTGCTTTTTCACCTGATAATTCAAAATTATACCTTACTGAAATGGGGTATGGTCAAATTTATCAATATGATTTGCTCACAGGAGGGGGGCAACCTAATTCTATTAGGGCTTCCAAGATTAAAATATCTAATTTAACTCAATCCACAGGGGAATTGGCATATACACTTCAACTTGGAATAGATGGCAAAATATATGCAGCCAGATTGAATAGGAATTTCTTAGCCGCAATAAATAATCCTAATGTGCAAGGACTTGGATGTAATTTTCAAGACAATGCCGTTTCACTAAATGGCAAAACCTGTAGTTTCGGACTTCCAAACTTCATTGATAGTTACGATTATTCCAATACAATTTTTGATTGCGAAACAGGAATAAATGAAGTTGATAATACTGATCTGATAATGAAAATTTACCCCAACCCAGCCCAGCAACTTTTTACAATCGAATTACCAACAGACCGGAATTTTACAATATCAATATTTGACATCACCGGAAGAAAAGTACAAGAAAAAAAGAACGTTACAGGTACTGTAAAAGTTGATTGTAGTGGTTTTAGCTCAGGAATTTACTTTGTCCAAGCAATGAATGAAAAAGCTGTTTTAACAAGCAAGTTTATCAAAGAGTAGTTCTTCTGTTATTCCATTAAAATAACGGTTATAGAATCAAAAGTGTTCCATTGAGTGCATACTTTTTAGCTGTTCCAGCAGGTCATCGTATTGTATTGTTTTGTATCTCTTAGTCGTAGTAATATTGCGATGCCCAGCCATTATCATTGCTTCTAATAAACCATATTCATTGCGGCAATGAGGACTGTTGTCCATGGAAAAATGTTTAAAAAGATAGAATATTCGTTCATATTAATTTAGCCCTATCACTGCCATCATTCTTCCACTTAAGCCTTTATCTCTTCTGTGAGAAAAAAAAAGATTTTCATCTTTAACAGTGCAATAAGTGGATACTTCAATATTCTCTTCAATTAGTCCAAAGTCCAAAAGCTGTTTTTTATTTGTGGATTTAAGATCAACGAACCATTTTTGTTTTTGTCCATCAAATCTTTTAAAGTCCATATCAAAATGCCGCGCAACTTCCTCTCCTACTTCAAAATTAGTGTAACCAATACAAGCTCCAATGTATGCTTTGCAATCAGAACCTTTTGTACCATAAGTTTCCTGCATTTTTTGAAGCGCGTGAGTTACAATAGCAGCAACTGTGCCTTTCCAT
>JAIOQD010000599.1 GCA_021413595.1 Bacteroidota bacterium
TCATACGAAGTTAAAAATGTATTGTCAACTTCATCTGTTGTAAATAGTGTTTTACTATCAGTGGATAACCATGTATTGTGGGTAAAATTATTGGGAGTGAATTGATTCACCAATTCAATAGGATTCGCTTTATTCGTAAAATCAACTACTGAAAAATAACCGGAATAGATGTGTCCCGCATAAAGTGTATCATTTCGGACGTATCCATCGTGCACATAGGCTGCATTACCGGAACCAACTTCGTATTTGCCAAGGTAGGATGGATTCCAGGGATCAGTGAGATCAATAGCAATAGCTCCGCCATTAAATAAATTACTACCATATAGATACCCAAAATCACCATCAATGTGTAAGGCGTGGATAGTGTTCAATTGGCCGAAAATAGAACCATTTCCGGTCCAGCTGTGATAAGTGATGCCACCAGTATTTGGTAAACTGGTAAGGTTCACTATCTGTAATCCTCCACCACCTTCGGAAGTAACATAGGCATAGTTCCCTCTAACTTTTATCTCTTTCCACAAATTATCGGGGCCGGGTATCTGTATCACTTCAACAGGATTTAGTGGATTGGTTACATCAACAATTGATAAACCCAAAGATGCACCAACCAATGCATATTCATTGCCTGATAAGTCAACATAACCACAAATATTAGCACAGGTTTGATTAGGGTAAGTCAATTGAGATTTGAACACTACATTTAAGTTTTGAGCAAATGCACTAAGTCCAGACAACAAAATTGACAAACTTGTTAAAAGTAATTTATTTAATTTCATTATGCAGTTGGTTAGATTTAAATGTAGCAGGATATTTGACATACTAAGTTCGATATTTTATTTCGAATAAGCAAATGGATTTCAAATATAATATGGAAGCAGTTAATGTCATTAAGTTAAGAGTTAATAAGGTTTTTAAAGCGACATACACTTCTACAAGCTAAGTGTGACATCGCACGATGGTCAGTCGGAGCTTGTCGAAGACTGTTCGAAGGTAAATTTCCTCCCTTAACTTAATGACATTATGGAAGTGGGGGATATGGAACAAAATAAAATGGATTTTACGCAAATAAAAGTCCTTTAAAATAAATAGATTTTTAATTTTTATAAGTACATTTATATAGTTCGTCTTGTTTTAAAACTCAAAACAAAATACAACGCGAAGGAAAACGTTGTAATAGTGATGAAGGATCTTAAATTAAAATGAAAAAACTTTTTATATTATTATTTTTTTTTTATTCTGTTTTTGTTTTGAATGCACAAAACAATGTTGATGCGCTATTGCGCGAAGGGATCACTTCTCTAACAAACAAACAATATGATAAAGCAATATTAAATTTCAAACAAGTAACCAATTTACAGCCTACCAATGCCGATGCGTATTATAATATGGGAATAGCGTATGCCAGCTTGGGAAATGTCAATTCTGCAATCGAAAGCTATTCAAAAACAATAAAATATAATCCTAAGAAAACAGAAGCATATATCAACAGAGGTTCAGCTTATAGTGAGTTGAAACAATTTAAAGAAGCCTTAGCAGATTATAATAAAGCGATCGAATTAAATTCAAAAATGCCGGAAACCTATAATAACAGGGGGTATTTATTTAGCATACAAAATATGCATGTTGAAGCAATTAAAGATTTCGATATGGCAATCACTCTTAATCCAAAGTACAGTAAAGCGTATATCAATAAAGCCTTTTCGAGCAGTTCTATGGGCGAACATCAATTAGCAGTAGAAATTCTTAGTAAGTTGATCAGTGTTGATCCCGGATATTCTCCTGCGTATTTTAATCGTGCTCTTGAATATAAGGAGTTGGATGATACTAAAAATGCGCTTAAGGATTATGATAAAGCCTTGGAATTGGAACCTAATGATGAGAATTTACTTGTTTTAAGAGCAGAGGTTCGTGATGAATTGGGTGATGATAAAGGTGCTATTGCAGATTGCAACACTCTTATTAAATTAATCGCTACTAATGCAAAAGCGTATTATATTCGTGCCCGCGCCCAATATGATATACCAAATTATCAAGCTGTGGTTGATGATTGCAGCCAGGCAATAAAAATCAAATCAGATTATTGGGAAGCTTTCATCATTCGTGGGAATGCTTTTGATTTTCTTGGTAAATATGAAGAGGCTTTGAAAGATTATAGTAAAGCTATTGAACTGAATCCTAAGGTTACCGATGCTTATGAGCAAAGTGCAGTTGCGCGCCTTGCTAAAAGTGATATTACAGGCGCTCTTTCTGATTTAAGCAGAGCAATTATTATCGCCCCAAAAGATTTAAAATTAATCGAAAAAAGAGCCATTCTAAGAGCAGCTACAAAAGATTATAAAGCGGCTATCGATGATTATTCAAAAATTATTGAATTGGAAGCTACTTCTTCAAAAATGTTTATGGCACGAGCTGAATTGCATATATTACAGGGTCATAATGAGAAAGCCTGTGATGATTATAAAAGAGCTGAAGCATTAGGAAATGGTGCAGCGCTGAGTAAACGCATTTTCAATTGTAAATAATGTTGTTTTGAAAAGAATAAAAAGATGAGAATTAATCTGAAATTTATAATAATATTTGTTTTGCTCGTGCAAACGGGATTTTCGCAACTCGATTTTGGAAGAACCAAGAAATTTACGAAGGCCGATTCTTTAAGGGGAACGCTTTCTCCACTTCGTTCTTGTTACGATGTTTTGTTTTATGATTTAGATGTGAGGGTGGACATTGATAAAAAATTTATTTCAGGAAGTAATACTATTAAATTTCTCGCAAAAAATAATTTTCAAAAACTTCAGATTGATCTATTTGAAAACATGAAGATTGAAAAAATAGAATTCAATAATTCTGCAAACGAAGAGCATGGTAAGGAGCTAAAATATACCCGTTTGTTTAATGCCGTATTTGTGGAGTTTCCGGAT
>JAIOQD010000600.1 GCA_021413595.1 Bacteroidota bacterium
CATGTAATCAGGAACTCCGTCCAAATCGCTGTCTTCAGGACAACCGTCAGGAGTTACAACCACATCTTTAGGTGTTCCAGGACAATAATCAACTGCATCCGGAACTTTATCTCCATCCGAATCCAGACTGTCCAGAGATACAAAATCAACAGTCTGATAAACAGGATTACTATCATCGTCAGAAATGCTGCCAAGGTGATATTTAAGGGCTATATTGGCGAAAATGTAACGATCGTTTTTTTTGTTTTTAAAATTTTCTATCCAGTCGGTAGTAGTAAAATAATAAGTAGCACAAAGATTAATAGAAATTTTTTCAATTATTTTTATATTCACTCCCATACCAACAGGCATCGAAAATGCGCTGCCACTATTTAATTTTGTTTCATAGGTATAATCACGTCTTAGAACTTTTGATCCGGGAGAACTGTCAGGCAAACTGCGAATAGTTCAATCTGTCCAATAATGTTATCAAAATGAAACACACAATTTAGATCGGCTTGAAATATTTTTGATTCAAAATTTAAATTCCGATCAGCTCCTCGCTCACCATCAGCTAATTTCCCGTAAATACCATTAATAGATACTCCAATGATTTTGCCAACCCGTTGCTCTGCAGCTAAAGTATATCCTCCCCTCACTCTACTTAATGAGGTTAAATTTAAACCGTCTCCAATATCACCGTCAAACGAAAGCACACCCATTCCAATAGCAACAGAAGGGAGTTGTTTTGGTTTTAAGCTATTGGTTTGTGAACTTATTACTCCAACAATAGCCATTAATAGCGCTATGATTGATGAAATTTTTTTTATCATATTGTTTTTAAATTAATGACAGCTGACTTTTTAAAAATCGTAAACTCTCAAAAAAAGAACTTCAATTTATAGATAAAACAGACTATTAAAAAAAATTATAATGTTAGCGTTAAAAATCTTATAAAATACGCAACGGATTATCACAAGGGAGTTTGATGACCTTTTTAACGATTTCATTGCGATGAAACACCAAAGTTGGAAGTTTTAATGTAAATAATTTACTATTAAATTATGTTATTGTTCAAAGAAAAAATCAATTAAATCATTTAATTTTTCAACTGTAAATTCTGAATCTCCTTCGAAAAAGGCATCAATCGCTTTGGCTATTTCATCAGTTGAAATATAGCCGTCATTATTTAAGTCAGCGAATTTTATAGCGAATGGAATACTACTAGATCCTTTAGGGTTATTTTTACGTTCGCTTTTTGATTTGGCTTCTACTTCTTTCAAATACTTTAAACTGGGATTCTCATTAAATAAATTGCTACGCTCAGTTGCTTGTGCATTAAATTGGGTTTGGCGGTCGGCAATCATCTTTTCTGTAATTGTTACACCATCTTCATCAACAAATGCCCCCTTTTTCGTAAGGGGCTCTTTATCCATATAATCAGAAATGCCATCTTCATCATTATCTTCGGGGCAACCATTTGGGGTTACTTTTGCCGTTTTTGGTGTTCCTGGGCAAACATCTTCACCATCTTTAACTCCATCTTCCTCCGTATCTAAATTATCAAGGGAAGAAAAATCAACTGTGCTATAAACTGGATTACTGTCATCGTAAGGTTTGCCGAAATTATATTGAAGAGCAAATTTAACAAAGATATAGTTGTCGTTCTTTCCACTTTTAAAATTGTCGATCCAATCAGACATTGTCATATAATAAGTAGCCCCGAGATTCACAAAAAGATTATCAACAATCTTAAGGTTAACACCAAGTCCAATAGGTATTGCAAATGAGTTATTCGCGTATTTAGCACTATCATTTAATTTTGTTTC
>JAIOQD010000601.1 GCA_021413595.1 Bacteroidota bacterium
AAACCAGGATTTGCTTTCGGAAAAGAAAACTATCGCATCCTCATTATAGGAGTTGTTGTTGTTGTTATTGGTTATTTACTTATGGTTGGCGGTGGCTCTGATGACCCTAATCAATTTCATGCCGATGAAATTTTCAGTACCCGCAGAGTAACAATAGCTCCTGTTACAATATTGGTTGGTTTTGTTATTGTTCTATTAGGCATCATGAAAAAATCAAAAGACTGATTCAAATTGAAAATGTGCCAATTTGAAAATTAAAATTTTGCATTCTTAGTAATCTTAGTTCTACATTATTTCCAAGTGTGCCAATTTAAAAATCAAATTTGCATATTTTCAAATTCTCAAATTACTACATTCTCAAATTATTATGTCCTACATCCAAGCCTTTATTTTAGCTATTATTGAAGGCATTACAGAGTTTTTACCTGTTTCATCCACCGGTCACATGATCTTAGGCTCATCCATTATGGGTATTGCTCACGATCCCTTTACAAAATTATTTACAATAGCTATCCAACTAGGCGCTATACTCTCCGTTATTGTACTGTATTGGAAACATTTTTTCCAAACTCTCGATTTTTATTATAAAATTTTTGTCGCATTTATCCCTGCTGTTATTTTTGGTGTGTTGTTCAACGATTATATTGATGCCTTACTCGAAAACGTTGTTGTTGTGGGTATTACCCTATTTTTAGGAGGTGTTCTTTTTCTTTTTCTGGATAAATTATTTAATGATCACAACAAAACAGATGCTCCACCAAGTTATCCATCCGCCTTTAAAATAGGTTTGTTTCAGGTTATTGCAATGATCCCCGGGGTATCTCGTTCTGCTGCAACCATTATTGGCGGGCTAACACAAAAACTAACACGTAAAGCTGCTGCTGAATTTTCCTTTTTCCTAGCCGTTCCTACTATGTTTGCTGCCACAGCAAAAAAAGGATTTGATTATTATAAGGATGGGATCGCTTTCGATGCACATCAAATTAATTTATTGATAGTTGGAAACATTGTCGCATTCATTGTAGCAATGATCGCTATCAAATCATTCATCGGTTTCCTTACAAAACACGGCTTTAGAGTGTTTGGATATTACCGTATTGTTGTTGGGCTTACAATTCTAATTTTATATTTTGCCGGCTACCAATTAAGTATCGTTTAATGAAAGACTATGATTTCCGGGTAGGAGAAGTACTCCTAATTCATAAACCATACACCTGGACATCCTTTCAGGTTGTAAATAAAATGAAGTATCTTATTAAACACCATCCTTCATTAATGCTGGACAACAAAAGAGTGGAATCCAAAATTGGACATGCCGGTACACTTGATCCATTAGCTACCGGTTTGCTCATTGTTTGTACAGGTAAACAAACTAAAAATATTGAACAGTATCAGGCGCAGGAAAAAGAATATACCGGCACATTTTACCTCGGAGCCACCACTCCATGCTATGACAAGGAAAAGGAAATTGACGCTTATTTCCCTACCAAACATATTACTGAAGAGCTTATTTACACTGCAACAAAACAATTTATTGGTAAAATTCAACAAACACCACCTATATTCTCGGCAATTAAAATTGGAGGCAAAAGGGCTTATGATATTGCCCGTGAAGGAAAAACAGCTGAAATAAAACCAAAGGAAATTACCATTACTGAATTTGAAATTACCCGTATTTCCATGCCGGAAGTGGATTTTAGAGTGGTTTGCAGTAAAGGCACCTATATACGATCCTTAGCGTATGATTATGGTTTGGCTCTTAATAGTGGTGCGCACTTAACAGCCTTGTGCCGAACCCGTATCGGCAGCTATAAATTAGAGGATGCATTAACACTTGCAGCGTTTGAAAAGGAACTCATCGAAACAAATAATTGAACTTTTTATTGACATCTCCTTTTATTAGTAGTACATTCGCGCCCGTAAATATTAGCAATATATATATTTAAAATCC
>JAIOQD010000602.1 GCA_021413595.1 Bacteroidota bacterium
CAAATATGCAAGCAAAAGAAGTGTTAGAGCAATTGAAGGAAATTAAATAGACTAATCCCCTGACAGGGTTTTAAACCCTGTCAGGATATAAGATATGGCAAAAAAGAAAAAATCATTTTTAAAAAAAATAATTATTGTATTACTACTCACCCTACTTATTATAGGTGGGATATGAGGTTATTATGCCTATAAAACCATTTATCAGCCCAATATAAATTCAATTGACAAAAAGTCGCAAATTATTTATATCCCTACCGGGTCGGACTTTGATGATGTTCTGGATATTTTAAATGATTATAGCATTTTAAAAAATCAATCTACTTTCGAATTTCTTGCAGAAAAAAAGAAGTACAAAGATGATGTAAAACCAGGCAAATACCGCATATTAGCAAATATGAGCAACAATGCCCTAATCAATTTATTAAAAGCCGGAATTCAGGAACAGGTCGAATTAAATTTTAATGGTATAAAGACAACAGATCAACTTATTTCCAGATTGTGCAGACGAATTGAAGCTGATTCAATTTCTTTATATGAAGCAATGTACGATAGTGGTTACCTGAGTAAGTATGGTTTAAATCCTGATAATGTGCAAACTTTGTTTATCCCCGGCACTTATAAGTTTTATTGGAATACTTCGGTTGATGAATTTTTCGAGAGGATGAGTAAGGAGTACAAAAGCTTCTGGACAGCTGCACGCAAAAAGAAAGCAAAAGAAATTGGATTCTCGCAAACAGAAGTTGCTGTATTAGCCTCTATTGTGCAAGGAGAACAATGCTGTGATAATGCTGAAAAAAAAATAATTGCAGGTTTGTATATTAATAGGTTAAAACAGGATATGCTTTTACAGTCAGACCCTACTGTTATTTTTGCGATCGGAGATTTTTCTATTCAACGTGTTTCATTTGAACAAACCCGTTATGAATCGCCCTATAATACATATATCACCAAAGGTTTACCTCCCGGTCCAATTAGTTTTATTCAGGGCTCATCTATCGATGCGGTTCTTAATTATGAAAAAAATAGTTACATTTTTATGTGTGCAAAAGAAGACCTGTCGGGCAAACATTACTTTGCTAAAACGTATGATCAGCATTGTGTGTTCGCACAAAAGTACCGCGATGCTTTAAATAACAGGGGAATCCACTGATAGAAAAAAAATCGTATTTTTGTTAAAAATTTCAATTTGATGAATATTCAGGCAGAAAAATTAGAGTTGATAAAAATGCTTGTAACGATACAAGACACATCCATTTTAAAAAAAATAAAAAAACTTTTGGAGAAGCAGCAGACTGATGACTTTTTTCATGATTTAAATAAAGAGCAAATAGCTTCTATTAAGAGAGGATTAGAAGACGTTAAGCAAGGAAAAACTATTTCGCATGAAAAAGTAAAAAAACGTTATGCAAAATGGCTTTAAAAATTATTTGGGCTGAGGAAGCCGATTTAAATTTAGATTCAATAATTAAATATTTGCAAAGTAATTGGACTGAAAAAGAATTAAAAAATTTTTCTGTAAAATTAGACGAGCAAATATCTTTGATAGCTCAGTTTCCCTTGCTTTATAAACAATCAAAACGGTTACAAGGTGCACGCGAATGTGTTATAACAAAACATAATTCATTATTTTATATTGTTGACAAAGCTTCAATTTATATACTTTCAATTTGGGACAATCGACAAAACCCATCAAAAATTAATAAATAATTTATGACAAAGATCAGATTCGGTACAGATGGCTGGAGAGCCATTATAGCAAAAGATTTTACTGTTGATAACGTTGCCCGTGTTACTATTGGAGCAACTGAATGGTTAAAAAAGAATTTTGACAAACCAACAGTTGTGGTTGGCCACGATTGTCGTTTTGCGGGTGAATTGTTTGCAGAAACAACCGCTAAAGTATTTGCCAACAGTGGTATAAAAGTATTTTTGGCTAAAGACTTTGTTTCTACCCCAATGATATCATTGGGTGCGAAAACATTAGGTACATCTTTAGGAGTTATCATTACAGCTTCACATAATCCACCATCATACAATGGTTATAAATTAAAAGGAGGTTTTGGTGGTCCATTATTGTCGGAGGACATTCAAAAAATTGAAGATATTATTCCTGCCACCAATTCTATTGATCTAGAAAAACTTTCTATTGCCGATTTTGTGAAAGCAGGATTAATTGAATATGTTGATCTGGAAACAATGTATGTTGACCATGTAGAAAGGAATTTCGATATGGATGCAATACGGAATACAAAAATGAATTTCGCCTATGATGCCATGTATGGTGCTGGACAAAATGTAATGCGAAGACTATTGCCTGATATAACCTTCCTGCATTGTGATTACAACCCAGGCTTTGAAGGACAGGCACCTGAACCAATTCATAAAAATTTACAGCCATTTTCTTCTTTAATTATTGAAAGTGGAGATATCGATTGCGGACTGGCAACTGATGGAGATGCTGACAGGATAGGTTTATACAATAGCAAAGGTGAATTTGTTGATTCACATCATATCATTCTCTTATTGATCAACTATTTGGTAAAAGAGAAAAAATTTACAGGAAAAGTGGTAAACGCATTTTCGGTAACGCCACGTGTGAAAAAAATGTGTGCTCATTATGGTTTGGATTATCAGGTTGTAAAGATCGGATTTAAACATATTGCAGGCATTATGCTTTCGGAAGATGTATTACTTGGTGGTGAAGAGAGTGGAGGAATTGCAATAAAAGGCCATATACCTGAGCGTGATGGTATTTGGATGGGTTTAACTATATGGGAATATATGGTAAAATCAGGTAAATCATTAGACGACCTTATTCAGGAAGTGTATAAAATTGTTGGTGAATTCAAATTCGAACGCAGCGATATGCACCTGAAAGAAGAAGTGAAAGTGGCTATTGTAAAAAATTGCGAAAACAATGCTTATAGTGCTTTTGGGCCTTATAAAATAGATCGTGTTGAAACAATTGATGGCTGGAAATATTTCTTTGACAATGGTGATTGGTTAATGATACGGGCATCGGGAACGGAGCCTGTACTACGTAACTATGCTGAATCAGAAACTACTGAAAAAGCGTTTGCTATTTTGAAAGCCGCTGAAAAAGCATTATTGGGATAAACCTTTTTAAAATCCTTTTTAATAGGAATAGATCAAAAAAACGAAAGCTCATTGAAAAATATTTTCAATGAGCTTTTTTTTGTGTCAAATGCACTATAAACTTGTATCCAGAAAAAAAAGAGAGTTTTATTCAAACAACTCAGCCATTATTGGCTTGCGGTTATCTTCTGATACTTATTACTATTGGTTGGATCTATCTCGTTCAAGAGATTCACTATTTTTGCCTTTTCATCAGGAAAGGCTCCTGAAAAAACATTGATTATTTCATCCGATTTTGCATTAAAAAAAACCTGAAGGCTATAAGACAAAGGTTTTATCTGATGTATTTTCCTTAATTCTTCAAGGCTTTCTATAATTACCAAACGCCCCGTTTCTTTGTTATCAACCATCATATCCATCCCTAAACGATGGTATTTATACATACACTCGCGCAAAGGAACAAAGGAGGCATCTAACATGTTATTGATTAACCAATACCTGTTTTTGTTACCATCAAATGCTTTCCAGCCAATATCATTTCCACTCTGAGCGTTGTTGACCACCGCTAAGGCCTTTTGCAAATAAGGAGTACCGCCATTTAAGGAAAATGAATCGTAATCCAAACCAATAATAAGGTAGGCATAATACGCCAAAACAGATGTAAGATTTGACAAATGAAGGTTTTCAGTAAACTCCAGCGCCTGATTTTCTAAATATTTAAATGCAAAATCATTATCGTTATTATTTAAAAGTACTGAGTTATAGGATGCTTTAAAAACGGGTCTGCGTACCTGAACCTGAATAGTGGCCTTAAAATCGTCAGTAGAAGGGCGTTCAGTGATATTAATTAAAATGCTGCAATCGATCCTTTCATTAATTTTAAAAGTTTCGGAGGTCCATTTTTTATTGTTCATAAACTCAAAAATGCCTGTTTGCAGGGTTTCAAACACACTTTTATCGGTACCTTGTATGGATTGCGATAATACCTGCACTTTACAGTTCAACTCTTGTGAAAAGGAGGTGTTTGAAAATAAAAATAAAAATAAAAAGGCTCCTCTTAATCTCCCCACAAGGGAGAAGTGCGAAACCCGATTATACATTGCAACTATTTTTTTCATTAGCGTGATTTTAAAGCCTCTTCTTCTTTGAAGAAAGGTTGGAGGGGCTTTCTATTATTTTTCTGACTTCATTCACAATATCCTTTGCCACTTCCACCTTGCTTTTTAACTCAAATTTTATAGATTTATTGTATTTATCAAAGATCGTTATTTTGTTTGTATCCGTTTTAAAACCTGCTCCCTTATCATTCAATGAATTAAGTACAATCAGGTCAAGGTTTTTCTTTTTTATTTTTGATTTTGCATTTTCTTTTTCATTCTCTGTTTCAAGAGCAAAACCAATAAGAAGCTGATTTGATCTTTTTAGTTTCCCTAAATGCTCCAGAGTATCTTTTGTTGGAATCAGGTCAATACTTTTTGTCCCTGTTGCTTTTTTAATTTTTTGATCTGCTATTTTCGCTGGTTTATAGTCAGCCACAGCAGCCGAAAGAACGGCTATGTTAACCGATTTAAAGGCTTTAACAGAAGCATCAAACAACTCTTCAGCTGATGTTATGTCAATACGATGAATGTTGGAATTAGCTATTTTTAAAGCGTTAGGCCCACAAACCAAGGTAACTTCAGCACCCTTATCTGCAAATTCTTCTGCGATGGCAAAACCCATTTTTGCTGATGAATGATTGCCGATAAAACGAACAGGATCTATCGCCTCGTAAGTAGGACCAGCTGTTACCAACACCTTTTTTCCGGCAAAAGGTAAATTAGCTGATAGTGCTTTAGAAAGGTAATCAAAGATCTGTTCGGGTTCAGCCATACGCCCTTCTCCATTCAATCCACTTGCCAGCTCACCAAAGCCGGGATTAATAATACTATTACCAAATGACCTTAATCGTTTTAAATTTTCGATAGTTGCCGGATGTTTATACATATCCAGATCCATTGCCGGTGCAATGTAAACGTTACAGCGTGCCGATAAATAGGTAGCAAGCAAAAGATTATCACATAAACCATTTGCCATTTTAGCAATGGTATTAGCTGATGCAGGAGCAATAACAAGTGCATGAGCCCATAAACCAAGTTCTACGTGGTTATTCCAAGAACCGGTTTTATCTTTTACAAAATCAATTAATACAGGGTTTTTAGAGAGAGTGGAAAGCGTAAGCGGTGTAATGAATTCACATGAAGCAGGTGTCATTATCACCTTAACATTAGCGCCTGCTTTTACAAGCAAACGAATTAAAAAAGCTGTTTTATTATTTTTCAGTTTCAGTAGTTGGGTTACGGTAATAGATCTTATCATCGAAAAACTCCTGAATTGCAATTAAAGAAGGTTTTGGTAAACGCTCATAAAATCTGGAGATCTCAATTTGTTCACGGTTTTCAAAAATTTCTTCCAAATTATCAGTGGTGGAAGCAAACTCAGCCAATTTATTGGTCAACTCTTCTTTAATTTCTGAGCTAATTTGATTAGCACGTTTAGAGATGATCGCAATACTTTCATACATATTACCAGTTTTACCATCGAAATCTCTTAAATCACGAGTAGTAGTGGTTAAATCAGCGGTTGTTTTTTTATAGTCCATTGTTTTATTATGTTGGTTTGTTATATTTTTCTAAATTTTTCAAAGCACTCGAATAAATCATTTCAGCTTCTTTTAAATATCCGCCTTTTGGAAAAGTATCTACAAACTTAATGTAGGTATCCACAGCAGCCTTAAAACGTTCTTGTTTTTTTGATTCAATACTGTTCAGTGCCAGTAAATAATACGATTTAATGGTTAAATAATGTAATTCCTCCACATGCTTTGATTCAGGAAAATCTTTGATATGGTTAGCAAAAACTACAATAGCAGCTTTATAATCAATCATATTATAATACAACATCGCATTTTCGTACGATTTACGCTCCAACTTCCCTCTCAACTTATCCAGCATGGTATTACATTCGGCAATGCGTGTACTTTTTGGATACTGATTTGTAAATCGTTGAAACTCTTTAATTGCAAGCTTTGTATCCACCTGATCGAGACTATATCCGGGAGAACTCAAATAAAAACAATATGCATTCATGTAAGCACATTCTTCGGTATGTATGCTGATCGGAAAGGTTTTTACAAAATTACGAAAGTGATATCCAGCAACAATATAATCGTCTAAATTATAATTACAATAGGCATAATAATAATGAACTTCCTCCGCTTTTGCAGTCCCACGATACACACTCATCAACTCTTCGAAAAGTGTAAGTGCTTTGGTATAATCTTCCTTTTTAAAGTACTTAACTGCTGCTGCGTATTTAGCTTCAATGTCGGTACTCTTAACAAGTTTATTAAATTTGCCAAGGGTTAAACCCGATTTTTTTTTCTTTTCTGTAGCGGTAGATTCATACACCTTTTTTTCACTGCATGCAACAAAGCCGAAAAGCAAAATCAAAACAAATGTTATATTGAAATATTTTTTTATCATAAAAGGATTGCAAATATACATTTTTTTGGTGGAAATATCTGTATTTATTGTAATTTATTGATAAAAACCCTTTTTGTTAATTAAAAAGCCTTTGAAAATAGTGTATAATAGACTAATTTCGCAACTCAAATTTTTAGGGCAATGTTCTTCTCTGAAGAATTGGCTTTTTGCCAAGAGGGATCTTGCCGATCAGTGAAAATATCATCAACTAAAAACAAGATCCCTCGCGAAAGCTCGGGATGACAGATGTGATACTTCTACAACACTATTATCATAATTTTATTAAATTTTAAACATATCTTCAAAAGCAATAAAAAACAGTATGAAAGATCTATTTGAAAAAATCAAAGCAAATCGTGGTCCAATAGGAATGCACGCAAAAGCCTCACATGGGTATTTTACATTTCCAAAACTGGAAGGTGATATTGCACCCCGTATGATCTTCCGCGGTAAAGAACGTTTGAACTGGAGTTTAAATAATTATTTAGGCTTAGCCAACCATCCTGAAGTACGTAAAGCGGATGCAGATGCCGCAGCTCAATTTGGGTTTGCAATGCCAATGGGCGCACGTATGATGAGTGGAAACTCTGATTTTCATGAGCAACTAGAAACTGAATTATCAGCATTTGTTCAAAAAGAAAGTACCATCCTATGTAATTTCGGTTATCAGGCAATGGTTTCTGCTATCGATTGTTTGGTTGACCGCCATGATGTTATTGTTTATGATGCTGAATCGCATGCTTGTATTTTAGATGGTGTACGTTTACACATGGGAAAACGTTATGTGTTCAAACACAATGATATTGAAGATTGTGCTAAGCAATTACAACGTGCAACTAAGCTTGCGGAAGAACAAAATGGTTCAATTTTATTAATTACCGAAGGTGTTTTTGGAATGCGGGGCGATCAGGGGAAATTAAAAGAGATTGTTGAGTTAAAGAAAAAATTCAATTTCCGTTTATTTGTTGATGATGCGCATGGTATTGGTACTATGGGCGCTACAGGCGGTGGAACAGGACAAGAGCAAGGTTGCCAGAATGGAATTGATATTTATTTCGGAACATTCGCCAAATCCTTTGCTTTGATAGGTGGTTTTATTTCAAGTGATGAACAAATTGTAGAATACTTGCGTTACAACATGCGTTCTCAGATTTTCGCGAAAGCCTTGCCACTTCCTTTAGTTGTAGGTGCACTAAAGCGTTTGGAGTTAATGCGTAACCATCCTGAATTAAAAAATAAACTTTGGGAAATTACACGTGCTTTACAGAATGGCTTGAAAAAAGCAGGGTTTGAGATCGGAGAAACAAATTCACCGGTAACTCCCGTTTATATGAACGGATCGATACCTGAAGCAACCAATTTGATTCTGGATTTACGTGAGAATTTTAATATTTTCTGTTCAATGGTGGTATATCCGGTAGTTCCAAAAGGTATGATTATTTTACGTTTGATCCCTACTGCGGTTCATACAATTGATGATGTGAACTATACAATTGATGCATTTTCTAAAATTGTAGGCAAACTAAAATCCGGACAGTACGTGTCGGATGAAATTGCAGCATTTT
>JAIOQD010000603.1 GCA_021413595.1 Bacteroidota bacterium
CAAATGTTGATGTTTCAAATGTTTGATGCACCGGTGGCGGCTGATGCACACGACCGGTTATCGGTTCAAAATTATGAATACTGAAACCATAAGGGAAATTGTATCCATCCCAACCAATTACATCAAAAGGATGTGTTGCATAAACGAATTCATGCATCATTCCTTCTTTTTTAATTTTGATCATAAAATCACCTTTCTCATCATGTGTTTCAAGTTCCTGAGGCAATTTATAATCACGTTCACAAAAAGGAGAATGCTCTAACAGCTGTCCTGATGAGCTTTTGTATCGCTGTGGAGTATAAAAAGGCGAATGTGACTCAACATAAAATAAACGATTTTCGGTGGTATCAAATTCCATTTGGTAGATCATCCCACGCGGAATGATAAGATAATCGCCATATTCAAAAGGAATGTTACCCATAAAGGTGCGAAGTGTCCCTTTGCCTTTGTGAACAAAGATCATTTCATCAGAATCGGCATTTTTATAAAAATAATTTTTCATCGAATGACGTGGTGCCGCCAAACCAATAATACAATCGCTGTTTACAAGCATCGCCTTACGGCTGTCTAAAAAATCATCGGACGGTTTAATATCGAAGCCTTTTAATAATAATGATTTGATATTTTTATCAATCGCAATTTTAGGTACTACATTGTAAGATGTAATAATTTCTTTTACCTGTGTAGGGCGATGGACATGATATAGCAAGGATGAATGACTATTAAAGCCTTCGGTGCCAAACAATTGTTCGTAATAGTAACCGCCTTTTGGTTTTTCAAAAATAGTATGTCGTTTTTGAGGAAAGCTTCCCAGTTTATGATAAATAGGCATAGTTGAAGAATTAATTATTTTAATTACGAGGTTCAACAAATCTAATACAATTTAAAGAAAATAAAAAATGATTTTTATCAGTAGGGAAATTCGGATGTTGAAAAATTTGACACGAATTACACGAATTTTAAACTAATTTTTTTCTTTTAATTCGTGAAATTCGTGGCTTATTATACCTCATTAATTAATAACAAATTTTGTAATTTTGTAATATGATTTTAACCGATACACATACCCACCTTTATTCCAAAGATTTTGAGCCGGACAGATCTGAGCTGATTGAAACCGCTATAAAAAGTGGCATAAAACGATTTTTTTTACCAAACGTTGACAGCGAATCCATTCCAGGAATGTTTCAGATGGAACAACAGTTCCCTGATAATTGTTTTGCAATGATGGGCTTACACCCCTGTTCGGTAAATGCCACCTATCAGGATGAATTACAAGTGGTGAAACATTGGCTGAGCAAACGTAAATTTATTGGTATCGGAGAAATAGGAATTGATCTATATTGGGACAAAACTTTTATTCAACAGCAACAGGATGCTTTCAGAACTCAGATACAATTAGCCAAGGAGCACAACCTGCCTTATGTGATCCATTCACGCAATTCATTTAACGAAGTAATGGAAATAGTAAGTGAATTTAAAAATGATGCAATCAAAGCCATTTTCCATTGTTTCAGCGGCAATGTGCAACAGGCTGAAGAGGTAATAGCAGCCGGTAATTTAAAATTAGGGATTGGCGGTGTGGTAACCTTTAAAAATTCGGGGTTAGATAAAGTGGTGGAAGCAATAGATCTAAAACATTTGGTACTAGAAACAGATGCGCCTTATCTGGCTCCAATGCCACATCGTGGCAAACGCAATGAACCTGATTATTTATTATTGGTCGCAAAAAAAATTGCCGAAATAAAAAATATAAGCCTGGAAGAAGTTGCTGAAGTTACAACTCAAAATTCTATTGAAGTATTCGGGTTTTGATTTTATGGGTAATGCCGCGTTAGGGATTGCAACGTAAATCCTTCCCTTCCGCTAATTAGCGGAAGGGAAGATTGAAGTGAAAAGCCCGCCCTTTCTTTTTCAGAAAGGGAACGCCCAAACAATCGATAAGATTATCCTACTGACGCTCCCTCATTTTAGGGCTTAAACCATAAGCTTCGGTAAGGGCTTTCAAGCGTAGTTCAAGTTCTTTTGATAGGGCAGCCTGTTTGAAATTATCGCTAAAATAAACCAAACGCTCGCAAATATCCTGAGCCTGCTCAATATCATTTTGATAAGATCCAAGATCCTTTCTATCTAAAGAATAATAGTATTTAATATTACTTTCGAAATTACTGAAGAGCTTTTTAGCTATTACATTCGCCTTATCAAAGGCGCCTGCCTGATAGTAACCCATTACAATAGAATACATGGTTGCATCGTAAGGGACATTCTCCTGCGGTGTAACTTCAACCACCTTATCAAGAACTTTGATGGCTTTATCTTTTTTACCTTCATCAATTAATGCATTTGCCAAGGCACCAAAACGCTGGCGGATATTCAATGCGCATGAACGAATGAATACATCATCAAGATAAACACCTTGTTTCTCCATTCCGCCCCAAGCAAATTTCATTACCTTATCATACATAATATCGGCAGCGATACGAGTTTCCTGTGTTTCTTGCTCGTTTTTCTTCACAGGGACCAAACGGTATGCCAAACCTTCTAATTGTAAGTAGGGCGCAAGATTCAAATAAGAGCTGGCGGGTGCTGTTGCAGCAAAATAAATAGGTCGTTTCCAATTATTATTTGCCAAGAGGTCAATTACCATCAGATCATTTTTTTGAACATAATTTCCAGTAACAGTCCAATCGATATTTTTCAC
>JAIOQD010000604.1 GCA_021413595.1 Bacteroidota bacterium
TAAATATCCCGAACGTTCTTTTGCAATACCGGTTGGAGCTGGGGTAATTTTTAAAATAAATGATTACGTGAACTTTAAAATGGGTGCCACCATGCACTTTACTTTTAACGATTATATTGATGGGGTAACCGAAAAAAGCATTGGTAATCGTCAGGGAAACAGCAAGAATGATAATTTTATGATGACCTCCTTTTCACTTCATTATAATCTTGGAACTAGCAAAAAAGGCAAGAAAAAGAGAGAAGCCGCCAGGGATAATGAAGAAAACTATAGAAATGTTGATTTCGCAATGCTGGATTTAGATGATACGGACAAAGATGGTGTTACGGATTGGGATGATCAATGCCAGGGAACCCCTCAGGGAGTGCCGGTAGATGCAAAGGGCTGCCCACTTGATGGTGACGATGATGGTGTGCCTAATTATAAAGATGATGAATTAAAATCTCCTAAAGGAGCACTTGTAAGTACAAGAGGAGTGAAAATGTCCGATTCTCTGATTGCTTATCAATATAATTTTTATATGGATTCAACCGGAAGTTTCGGCTTAGTTGACAACCGCGATCCGATATCAATTAAATTCAAAGTATTATGATTTGGATGCAATTGCAAGTGCAAAAACGGTTACTGAAACCGCCAAAAAAGATACAAAATTGAAGGATCTTTTTAAAGGAACTTTTATAGGGGAAGATAAAACGCCATTAGCTAATTCAAAAGTTAATTTAGTGAATGAAAATGGTGAAATATTACAAAGCACCACAACCGATGGAATGGGAGCCTTTCACTTTGACTACTTAACACCAGATCAAAATGTATTGTTTGTGCTTGACGAAAATGATACTCAACTTAAAAAATTGAAAAAGGTGTTTTTAGCGGACGCTAAAGGTGCTAAAGTAAGGGAGGTTTTCCCAAACAAGGCAGTATTTAGTTTACTTGATGTTAAGAAGGTTGTAACACCAATAGCAAGTGTTAAAAAGGATACTAAAACTGCCACCGTTGCCTCCAACAGTGCTTTAAATACTCCCGGTGTAGTATTAAGGGTTCAACTTGGAGCTTACAAAAAAAAGCTCTCAAAAGCTGTATTTAAGGATATCAACGATTTAATTGAGATACGTACCGATGATGGTTTATATAAATATATGACCGGCTCATTCAAATCTATTGATGATGCAGCAAAGCTTAAAGTGGAGATGATACTGAACGGATACCCGGGTGCATTTATAGCGGCATATAAAGATGGTAAACGAATTACTTTACAGGAAGCGGGTGCTACACTTGCTAATAAAGAAGATGTTTTAGAAACACCAGATAATAACGCACTGAGTGCGGTAAACAAAAAGTTAGTAAAATTTAAAGTACAGGTTGGTGTTTTTAAAAATACTCCTCCCGATAATGTACTTTCGATATTTTCAAAATTAAGAGATTTGAGTGGAGAAAGAACTTCAAGTGGTTTAACTCGTTATGTTGTTGGCCCCTTCAATAGCTATAAAGAAGCTGAAGCGTATAAAAAGGATATTGTGCAACGATATGGACTCTCTGATTCGTTTGTCGTAGCAACCTTTAACAACGAATATATATCCATACCGGAAGCTCTTGAGATATTAAAATAAGTTTCAGGTTTCGTTTGAAATTTAAATTGTATCTCGTCACTTGTCAAAAACACTAATCTGGAATTAGTGCTTTCCCCGATTAATAAAATAAAATTAATTTCTCGAAAAACTTTTATTTGGGCGTTCCCCTTTCTTGAAGAGTCGAAGACCATGCAAGAGTGTAGAATTTATAAATATGGAATTGACGAAGGTCTTAAACACTTCTCTTTGCTGAAATTTATGGGCAGTTCCAAAAATTCATTATCAAAACAAAAACATTACCACTAAGGCAATAGAACACGCAAAAACACTAAGGAAGTTCTCTGTGAGGCTTTTGAACTTAGTGTCTAAGTGGTTATTTTTTTTAATTTTTAGAACTGCCCTTATGTTGTTTTTAAAATCGAACTCAGGTTAATATATTTTATTCCAATATTTAATGGATAAGAAACCTAACAGGTTTTGAAAACCTGTTAGGTTTAACGACCTTTAATAGAAAATCGCTAACAAGGTGAGTTATTTAAAAAGCGTTGTCATGCTTTACTTGTTTCAGTATAAGTTTGGAATGACATTTTTTAATGACTTGTTGGCGGTTTGACATAAAATTGAATTTGCAGCGAAATTTTTTTTACGTTTTTTGCTTTTTCTTTTTTGCGGCAGGAAAGAGGATATTATTCAATATTAATCGGTATCCCGGTGAGTTGGGATGTAAATTTAGATCGGTTGGAGGATCTTCAACACGATGCTCGTAATCTTCAGGATCGTGACCGCTGTAAAACGTATAAGTACCTTTGCCATATTCACCATGTATGTAACGGGCTTCATTTGCCGCTTTATTTTCTCCTAATATCAATACATTGGGTTTGATGAATGATTTGTCAAATCCAACAGTTTGTCCCCAAAAGCCTTTAATGATCTGCTCGTGGTTCTGACAAAGCATAGTAGGTACAACATCCCATTTTGCTGAAAATTCGAATAAGGTAAACAAGTCATTTTCTCTTTTTACACCATGTTTTTCTTTTCGCGTTCGATAGGTGTCGATGTTGGACTTAGCATATTCAGAGGGATTGGTGCTGAGTGTAAAATTAGTGAAAGCAAATGTTTTTGAAAAATCGAGTTTTGAATTGTAGTTGGGAGTTGTCCCATCCCCATCAAACATATTTTCGCAAATATCCAATCCTTCAGCTGCTAAAGCTATGTCATAAGAGTCAGGAGCGGAACACATGGCAAACAAAAAGCCGCCACCAGAAGTAAAGTCGCGTATTTTTTTTGCAACAGCCAGTTTCATTTGAGATACTTTTTCAAAACCCATTGATTTTGCACTGGTTTCTAAAAATCGTTCCTGCTCTTTATACCAAGGGGCATTACGGTAGTTCGCCCAAAAGCGCCCATATTGTCCTGTAAAATCTTCGTGATGAAGATGAAGCCAATCATACAATGGAAGTTTTTCCTTCAGAATCTCTTCATCGTAAACTACATCGTATGGTATTTCGGCATACTTAAGTACCAATGTTACTGCATCATCCCAGGGTTGTTTTGTTTTAGGTGAATATACGGCCACTTTAGGCGCCTTCTCTAATTTCACATTTTCTATATTTACTTCCGGATTGGAAATTTCGGTAAGTATGGCACTGGAGCGAGAGTCAGCAATTAATTCAAAAGTAACACCGCGAATGGTACATTCATTTTCAATTTCTTTTGCATCTTTAATCATAAAGCTGCCACCACGGTAGTTTAAGAGCCAGTTTACTTCCACATCTTGCTTTAATACCCAATAGGCTACTCCATAAGCTTTCAAATGATCTTTCTGACTCAGATCCATCGGAATAAGAATATATGCCGCTTGGGAAAAAGTGGTTACAAATAAAAGTGAAAAAAAAATTATTATGCGTTTCATTCTATTTTTCTAAATACTCTGTTAATTTAATTATAATAGTTTTTTTATACTTTTTCAAAATAAGTAAATCTTCATCACCGGTTAATAGATAGTCTGCTCTCGCATCTTCACAAAGTGCTAATAAAAAATTGTTCCTTAGAATCACGGCATATAGTAGGATGAGATTTTACATCTATAAACTCACCACAATTATGTATTGTGTTTAGAATATTATTTACATCTGTTTCTGAGAAATATTTTTTTAGTTTCGGTCTGGAAATTACATCCAAAAATTCGGCCAATAATTCGTCACTAAAAATAAAAACTACCTTATTTGATTGAATTAGTTTGTCGAGCTTTACAAAGGAGTTACTTATTAAAAAACTAATCCAAAGATTTGTATCAATAACCAGTTTGTCGGGCTTACTTGCCATAACGTCTGGTTCTTACAATTTCAACTTCTTTGGTTATTTCTTCAAGGGTTATATTTGCTTTTTTTGAACGATTTTTTTTCGCAGCTGCAAGAAAAGGGCTGATCTTATCTTCTGTAATAGAAATAAGTCTTAATTCTGCTAAGTCTAAAAGGAGTTTTTTTGCTTTGGGATTTAATATTTCAATGTTAAATGTTGCCATAAACAAATGTAAGAAATTTTTGTTCAAAAATCAAATTCTCAGGTTCTATTCTTGAAGATTAAATGTTGAACAACACTTACATTTCCTTTAATAAGAATAAGAAGTGCTTCAACCAATCTGCAAGTTTAAAGATCGGCAATTTTTTTTTTAAAAAGGATGATCTTCCTCAATATCATTCATTTTTGATTTACGAATAACAGAGTTCGTTGATTGACCAAAATCCTGAGAAGGAGTAAGTCCGGCATCCGGAGAACCGTATTCGATTTTTTCTCCATAAGATTCTAAATCGGCAAACTTAGTGAATTGCCCAATGAAGCGGGTTCTTGCAGAATCAACCGGTCCGCTACGATGTTTAGCAATAATTAATTCAGCAACTCCCGCGGTTGAATTCCCCTCTGCATCTTCGGTAATATTATAATATTCCGGACGATGAATAAACATAACCATATCGGCATCTTGCTCAATAGCACCGGATTCACGTAAATCGGAAAGTTGAGGACGTTTGTCCCCACCACGGGTTTCAACGGCTCTGCTTAGCTGCGAAAGAGCAATAACAGGTATCTCAAGTTCTTTTGCCAATCCTTTTAATGAGCGGGATATGGTTGCAATTTCTTGCTCCCGGTTTCCTTTTCCTTCGCTACCGGCTGTCATCAGTTGCAAATAGTCAACAATGATCAATTCGATATTGTGTTGTTCTTTTAATCTTCGTGCTTTAGCTCTTAGTTCAAAAACTGATAATCCAGGCGTATCGTCAATAAATAAAGGCGCAGTGGAAAGTTTTGCTATTTTATCATTTAATTGCTGAAATTCGTAATCTTCGAGTAGCCCTTTTTTTAGCTTTTCCGATGAAAGTTCAGATTCACTTGCAATAAGCCTTGTTACCAACTGCAAGGATGACATTTCCAGCGAGAAAATGGCAACAGGTCTATTATGTTCAACAGCCGCATTGCGCGCCATGGTAAGTACCAATGCGGTTTTCCCCATTGCTGGGCGGGCTGCGATGATAACAAGGTCTGATTTTTGCCAACCGGTGGTTAGCCGATCCAATGCTGTTAAACCTGAGGGGACACCTGTAAAACCTCCTTTATTATTTTTTGCAATTTCAATTTGCTCGATCGCTTTTTTGATGAGCGAACTCATTTTATCATAGTTCTTTTTGATATTGCCCTCCATAATGGAAAACAAGCTTGATTCAGCATTATCTAATAGATCAAATACATCAGAGCCTTCTTCATACGCATCATTAATTGTTTTCGTGGAAACACGAATTAACTCACGCTGAATATATTTTTGTGAAATGATACGTGCATGAAACTCAGCATTAGCAGCCGATGCAACACGATTTGTTAATTGGGTAATATAATATGCCCCTCCAACAATATCGAGTTCTCCCGTTTTTTTTAATTCCTGAGTTACCGTTAAAATATCTACCGGCTCTGATCGGCTGAATAATTCGTGAATAGCCGAAAAAATTCGTGCATGAGCATCTTTATAAAAACTATGTGGTTTTAAAATATCGATAACTTCAGTAAGTGCATCCTTTTCAAGCATCAAAGCGCCCAAAACAGCTTCTTCCAATTCTACTGCCTGTGGCGGCATTTTGCCATCAACCAACTGTTGATTTGAAGCAGGTTTTGTTAATCGTTTCCGGGAATTTATATCGTTTTTTGTTGTGAATTCAGCCATAGAGCAAATTTACAAAATTTAATGCTTGGAAAAGTTCTACTTATAAACATTCATCAAACACGATTTCAACATGTTTTTTATTTCGCTATTTTTAATCAATACACGTATTAACAGTCTTTTATGACGAAAAATGGCTAAAATTATTGTGTTTTTTTAACATTTATGAAATAGTTGTTTAACATCCCATTAATTATGATTAGAATTTATGAAGGCATAGGAGGTGCTAATTCCAGACGTTGTGGGATGATGGTTGAGAGTCTGGGTGTCGCTGCAAGAAGTATTAATTTATAGAACACTGTTAGAAAACCCTTACCTTTGTGTAAAATCACAAGGGACTTTGTTTTTATCAGGTCTCACATTTAACTTAAAATCAACTATGCTATTCGAATCATTAAACCTTATTGAACCTATTTTAAAAGCGTTACAAGAAGAAGGTTATACAATCCCAACCCCAATACAATCACAATCCATACCGCTTGTTTTACAAGGGAACGATTTACTCGGTTGTGCACAAACTGGAACAGGAAAAACGGCTGCATTTGCAATACCCATCTTACAACTATTAAGTGCAAATAAAACGTACGACAAAAAAAAGAAGGTGAGAAGTTTGATCATCACGCCAACAAGGGAGTTGGCGGTTCAAATTGGAGAGAGCTTTAGAGCGTATGGGCGACATACAGGCTTAACTTGTACTGTAATTTTTGGAGGTGTTAATCAAAATCCTCAAACAGCAGCATTGCGTGCAGGTGTGGATATTGTGATTGCAACTCCGGGGCGACTTTTAGATCTGATGAATCAGGGACATTTAACTTTACGTGATGTGGAGATATTTGTATTAGATGAAGCCGATCGTATGTTGGATATGGGTTTTATTCACGATGTAAAAAAAATGTTGACCGCACTTCCTAAAAAAAGACAGTCACTTTTCTTTTCAGCAACCATGCCACCTGAAATTGTTAAACTTGCAAGCACCATATTACAAAACCCTTCAAAGGTTTCGGTAACGCCTGTTTCATCCACAGTTGATATTATTAAACAATGTGTTTATTTTGTTGATAAAGGAAATAAAAACGATCTGTTGATAGATATTTTAAAGGATAAAAATATTAAAACAGCCTTGGTATTTACACGTACCAAACATGGTGCTGATAAAGTTGTTAAAGTTTTATTGAAACATAATATCAAAACAGAGGCTATACATGGTAATAAATCGCAAAATGCCAGACAACGCGCTTTAACAAATTTCAAAGAACAAACTACCCGTATATTAGTAGCCACAGATATTGCAGCTCGTGGAATTGATGTTGATGATCTTGAATATGTGATTAATTATGAGATGTCTAATATCGCAGAAACATACGTGCATCGCATAGGAAGAACAGGGAGAGCTGGAGCGAAAGGAACTGCTATTTCGTTTTGTGATGCAGAAGAAAAAGAATACTTACGTGATGTTGAAAAATTGATCGCAAAAAAAATTCCTGTAATTGAAAATCATCCATTTCCATTAATTGATCATAATCCGGTGAAAGCTCCAAAACAACAGCAAGGGAGAAGGAATTTTCGCACCAACGATAGTTCAGCCGGGCGCGGAGGTCATCAAGGTCCGAAACCTACCGGGAATAATGGTTCAAAAAAGTGGTTTGGTAAACCAAAAACTTCCAGATAGGTTTGTTAGCCCGTCTTAAGCTACACTGCAATCTTTTTTGGCCGGTTTTATGCTAATTAATTGTTTGTTTTGTGCATGAGATTAACTTTGAAATATTCACAAATCGAAAAAAACAATGTTCAGATCCATCTCAATATATATAGTATTCTTTTTTGTTTCTTTTTCAGTTCAAGTTGCTGCTCAAATTGAGCCCAAGCCTGTGGCAATCACAATCAATTTTTTAGAAATGGGGAATCATAAATGTGATTCAGCTGCTGTACATTTGAGAAACAAAGACATTAAGGGAGCCAATAAATTATACGAAGCAGCTATTAAGGATTACAAAAAAGCCGTTAAGGAAGATCCCAAATCGTATTCGGCTTTTTTTCGTTTGGCAATGGCTCAAACAAAAACTGACGATCATAAAAATGCAATAAAGAACTTTGATATAGCTGTTAGTATTGATACTTCGGTTGGTGCGACTTATCGTGAACGTGGTATTGCGCAATTAGCACTGGGGAAAAGTAAAGAGGCTTTAGCGGATTATAATAAAGCGATTGATATAAATTTTGAAGATGCCGATGCAATATACCAGCGCGGATTGATCTATGAAACGGGCAAAGACCCACAAATTGCTATTGATGATTATTCCAGGGTAATTGAAATTAAGCCTAATTATGAAAACGCTTTTATGAAGAGGGGCATCATTTATTACAATGTTAAAAAAGATTATGTGCTTGCAGTAAATGATTTCAATAGGGTACTGGAAATAAATCCCGACAATAATGACGGTTATCTATGGCGAGGAAAAACAAAATTTAAAGGTGAAGATTTTGATGGTGCAGATAAAGATCTAAGCCGTTATATTGATATGGAACCGGGGAATATGGATGCTTTAATTACACGAGGCGCCTCGCGGATAAATATAAATAACAATTCCGGTGCTGTTGAAGATTTTGATGAAATACTAAAGATGGATCCTAAAAATATTATTGCTTACATGAATAGGGGAGTCGCTAAAGGGGGAATGAAAAAGTTCAAGGAAGCATTGTTGGACCTTGATAAGGCCATTGAATTAAAATTTGATTATTCACCCGCATACATAAATAGAGCAGCGGTAAAATTTGCAGCCGGTGATAAAAAGGGAGCTTGCAAAGATCTTGCGAAAGCCGATGGTTTGAATAATGAAAAGGCGTATAAGCTTATTCAGCAATATTGTAATGATACGAATAGATGATGATGTAATACTTGTATTACATTCTGATATCCTTTTTTTTGAAATTTTTAAAAACCTTCTATTAATTTTTCTTTTTCTCCAACTCTATAAACAATAGTAATATGCTTACCATCAGGAGCATATTGAATTTTTACAAACCCTGTTTTTGTGTCATCCTGAAAAATAGAATCAAACTTTTTCTTTTTTTGAAATTGGTTTAATTTACTTCCTGCACCACTCACTATATAACGATTAGCACCTTCTTTAAAACATTGCAAATTATGGTCATGCCCTGAGGCACAAATAATGTTATCATATTGATTGAATGATTTCAACATTCTATTTCGCATTTTTTTATAGCGAGGTTGCTGTATATCCTGTGATAACAATCGATTTAATCCCATCAATCCGAAAATTTGTAATGGTGTTTTGTTTATCAAAAAACGCAATGGCTGCTTACTTGACGAATGATGTCCATTAGTAAACATTGGATGATGAGTAGCAATAATTACCTGCTCTCCATTCTGTTTGGCGAGGTTCAGCAAGCTATCTAAATGAGAATAAAATAATTCATTAGTATGTTTTTTTGATTGGATTTTATTTTTCTTATAATAATGTAAAAACCATTGGGTGTCGATAATTATAAGTCGAAGTTTCTCCTTTAATAAAACTGTTTCAGGACCAGGCAAGCCATCATGCGGTAAAAAAGTTGAATTGTTTTTATTCTTAGAAATAGTTTTATCTTTTAAATATGTTTCTACATATTTTTCTTCATTTGAAAGCCTCTTCAATCCTTTTGGACCCTGCGCCTGCCAATCGTGATTGCCGGGAATGAAATAAACACTTCCCTTATATTTATTTAAAATTTGTAACTGTGATTCCAGATGCGCAGCCGATTTTTTATCGTTATCTTTTAATCCGCTTGGGTAAATATTGTCTCCTAAAAAAATTACAGCACTATTTGGATGTGATAATAATTCCTCTTTTAGCATTAGCAAAGCTTTTCCGGGTGTGGTGTCTTCACCGGCATCACCAATTAAATAAACGGAATAGGGGGGCATTATCTGTGCCGTGAGTGCCAGTGGAAATAAAACTGGAATTAATTTTAAGAAGAATTTTAGCATTATGTTAATTTATAAATGTTTCTTTTTTAGAATGAATGTATTTGAGTATTAAAAGCTACCCTAGACCAAGGGCGTAAAATTAAGAATTTTCTGACAAAAAACGCCTGCCCAAAGTATTCGACAAGCTCTGACTGACCGTGCGTGGGTCATCTTGAGGCTTGTCGAAATATGTGGGATAGCTTCTTAACTCAATGAATTATCTCAAAGAAGGTTTAACCCCTATTAAGGGAAAGACTTATTCTTTTAAAAACTTAAATGCTACTGATAAATACTCAATGATATCTGAAGCAATCATGCTTTCTTCTGATTTTTCATGTGCAGCAAAATCACCCGCTAAGCCATGTAAATATACGCCCAAAATACAAGATTGTTGTGATGTGTAACCTTGTGCCATCAAAGAGGTAATTATACCGGTAAGCACATCACCACTGCCACCGGTAGCCATACCCGGATTTCCTGTTGAATTAAAATATACATCTCCATTTGGACAAGATATAGCAGTGTGGGCTCCTTTTAAAACAACATAAACAGCATATTTGATTGAGAATTCACGTTGTATCTTAAGCCGCTCCATACTATTTTCGGTTTTGCCGATCAAACGTTCAAATTCTTTTGGATGGGGGGTAAATACACTATTTGCAGGTATAAAGGAAAGCCATGTTTTATTTTCAGAAATTGAATTAATTGCATCTGCATCAAATACAATCGGAACAGTAGCATTTTGAATCAATAGTTTTACAACATTCTGTGTTTGTTTTTCTGTGCCAATACCCGGGCCTATTCCAATGGTATTGTATTTTTCAATACGAATATTATCTGTAATAAAATTGACTTCACTATCCACTTCCACCAT
>JAIOQD010000605.1 GCA_021413595.1 Bacteroidota bacterium
GAATTATTTGTTAAAAACACACTGCCGGGAGTGCCGCTATTACCAATGGTCATGGTTCCATTGTTTTCAAAAACATTGGCTGTTCCCACGGCATTATCATTTTTGAAAGTCCCGTTTAAATGTAAAATGGCGGTTGGTCCAGTATAAACCTGGGCACCATTATTAAATAAAATAGTAGTTTGAGCTGATAAAGTACCTGTCAAATACCCTATTAAAATCAACATTGCAAATGACTGAAAAAAAATTTTTTTTAAAAAAGTGTCGCTATCCATTGAATTCAAGTATGTTCGAGGTTAGTAAAATAAATATTCAAAAAAATTAATTATTAGTCTTTATATATTTAATTAGTTAATGATCTGTCACAATTCTCTATAAGCTCAAAATAACCGAGTGCTTTGTCATTTCGAGCTTATAGAAAATTGAGTGAGCATTTTAACCCCAATTTTTCGTTGTAAACATTACATGCATTTTTAACTTATAAAATCTATTCTTATTTAGATTTTTTTGGCTCAATGCCAGTTGGTTGTTGCACTCGTATTTTTGTTACTTCAGGTAGTGGAGCTGGTTCAAATCTTACATCCGCATTTTTAGATATTTTACCTGGAGCCACCTCCTGGTCAGCAGCGTTACAAACAACATTCCACTGAAAATGAGTATTTGACGCACCACCTTTAAGTTCAATTACATCAAACCCTGTTGCAGTTTTATTTGTGATGTAAACACCGTTACAATCCCCCTCCAATTGCGTATAAATTCGCAGTGGGTGCTTGGAATTTACAGTAACATTTTTTGCAAAAGTTGGATCCAGATCAATGTGTGCTTTACCATTAACAAGCTGCCCTTCGCCATAATCCATATAATAGATCTCTGGAGTTTCCGGACAGTGCATTACCACATTGTTGCCATTAACATCTTTCACCGTTGTTGAAACAGTACCTGTACCATTTATTTTATATTGAGTTCCATTATAATAATTATAACGGTTAATCACTCCTCCATTGATGGTATATATAGCGCCACTTGTTGCCGTTGAAGTGTTTATAATATAAGCGCCCCAATCCAAACCTGTAAAAGCACCTCCACTTCCACCTGCTAAAATATTTCCCGGAAGATTATTCCCGATCCCAACCACTCCTGTTCCGGAAGCATTTGAATTAAATCCTGTTGTTCCATAACCTGTTGCTGAAGCAGCTCTCCCATACACACCATCAGTTGGGCCGGTAGTGGATACAGAACTCCCTAAAACTCCCACAGAATATGCTGATGGACCGGGTACAGAATTGTTATATCCAAATACCCCCATGCTTGTTCCTGTTAATATTGATTGAGGTATAATATTGAAAACATCACCTTCAACCCCAACCTTAATAGCAGTGTTCAGTCCGTAAACACCAGTGCCGGTTCCTGTATTGAGTCCGAATATTCCGTTCCCTGTTCCTGAGCTGTAACCATTAATTGCAGAACTTCCGATAGCGCTTGTGTTTGTTGTACTTCCATTAGTAGTACCATTACTATAAACAGAGAATACATCGCCTGTATTAACACCAAGAGTTGTATTATTTATAATTACATTACCGGCAGATAATACTCTCATACGCTCGTTTGCGGGTAAAGAACCATTTGTTTTGGTAACAAAATGCTGCGCATCGGTCCAACAGCACCTGTATTACCTGTTGCACCATTTATGCCTGAACCTCCTGATCCCGAACTGCATAAGGATACCCAGGAAAGACTTGGTAACCTATAAAAAAAATAACACATAGAATCAGTGTTATATACCAATAATGAATTTGCAGGACTTGTAATGGAGGTCATTCCTACAGTGTTCATTCGGGGTACTAACATTCCTTTATTGGTGGAAAGCAATTCTAAAATTGCACTGGCATTGGGCGTATTAGTACCAATACCAACATTATCCTGTGCGTACACAGACATTGTAAACTGCAACGAACAGCAAACAAAACTTAACAATAAAATTCTTTTTGAGAAAGTAAAATGCTTCATGATCCGGGTTTTAGAAGTATTTGAAATTTATTTAAAATATTATCTTCAATAGGTTTTATCTCATTTTTGAGATAGAACCAAGTAATAAAGATAAAACTTTATTTTTTAACATCAAAAGATATCTTTTTTCCATACTCATAGTTCTGTTTAATGCTGTATAAGTTGAGTTTGATGAATAAAATCTAATAATTGGTTTAAAATCAGTTTCAGTTGGGCGTTTCCCTTTCTTACACAAGAAAGACGCGGGCTTTCCGCTTCAATCTTTTCTAAGAAAAAAAGGATTTGTGCGGAATTTATTCTTCAGAGAAGAATGTATCCTGAGCGATTGTCGAAGGAATCCCTAACGCAGCATTTTCATAAAAGAGAATTTGTCTTTGTTTAGGCTTTAACCGATCAAAGGCTTAAAAGCCATTTAAATAATTCTGGCATATTTTTTTATCAGGTTAAATTTTAAACCTAAAATATGAACAGGAAAGAAAATAATACTGAAGATGGGAACATTACTTCAGGAAAAAACAT
>JAIOQD010000701.1 GCA_021413595.1 Bacteroidota bacterium
ATTTTTTAAATTATCTAAAACATCATTTACGACAAAACGAACATCCGGCCTTACATCTCCTACAGCTTTAATTAAAGCCATTCCATCCAGGCCGCCTAATGGATGATTAGCCGCAATAATAATTCCACCTGTTTTAGGGATATAGTTAGAATGTAAAGATTCAATATTAGCGCCAAATTTTACTAAACCTTTATTATTAAATTTTAAGCCATAATCATCTTTTAGCTCATGCATTAATTGGTTTATTTCGTCTTCATGAAGCTTACGTTTTAACCAGACCATTACAAACTTAGGCATCCATTTTTTTAATTTTGGAGCTTTGTCTGCTATAACCTTGCTAACATCTATAAATTTCTTTTCTTTCATAATTTAGGTTGCAAAGATAGCATTACTTGCTTATTATGATCTATTACAAAAAAATCATTGCAAAGATAAAGCTTTCAATATAAAGCAGTATGGATAAGATCAGTTAAGCATAAACGGAAATAAGGTTGTGAATTATTAGGTTGTAGCGGTTAAGCTAAAATGACTACCAAGTAATATTTTAAATTCACAAAAAAAACGACACTTATTTACCGAATACCTATAATTATATGCAAATTATCAAATATTGCTTTACTTTAGCCGAAAATTTTAAAAACATAACAAAACACTATGAAAACAAAAATTACAATTACATTATTTGCTTCTTTAAGCTTTTTACTCGCTGAAACAGCAGCAAATGCCCAAACATGTGGAACTTCTCAAGTTACTTATTCCACTACATCTTCTCAAAATTTTCTTCCTAAGTGGAATGCAACGGCAGGATGTATTAGCAACTCCTCAATTTTCGACAACGGCTATGTCGGTGTTGGAAATAGCGCTCCTATTTATCCTTTTGAAATCAGTCCTGTTGCTACTGCAGGCAATTTGAGTTCTGGAGGCACTTGGGATGTTGGTTTATCCGTTGGTTCAAATGGGTCAATTGGTCAACAGTCAACTAACAAGCATGCGGTGTTTGGAACCATTTATGCAAATAAAGATATTCTTTTTGCCAATTATGATGGCACCACATTCAACGAACGTATGCGTATAGTATCAGGTGGTAATATAGGTATTGGAACCACAACACCTGGTAGTAAGTTAACAGTAAATGGCGATATCACTTCCGGTATAACAGGCACAAGAGGAGCTGTAAGACTTGCGAGGGCAAGTGACGGGGCATTGGTTGGGAGAATGTTTATAAATACTGATGATACCGGTCTAATGATCAGTCAGGTAGGTGGGAACTCATACATTGATTTTGGAACGAATACTGTTGCATCTGGTGCCTTGAGGATTATAGATAATGGGAATGTCGGTATTGGCACTACAAGCCCTGATATTAATGCCAGTGGTTCTGCTTTTAAAACATTAACGATACTTGGCCCAAATACTTCCGCAAACAGCTGTGGTATATTAGAAATGGCAACTCAATCAACAGATGCAAATGGAAATATAGCAGGAGTCCTGAACTTTGCTGCGAGTTCAAACGCAAGCACTAAAAGAAGTATAGCTCAAATTGTATCGTT
>JAIOQD010000702.1 GCA_021413595.1 Bacteroidota bacterium
CCTTCAGCATACCCGTTAATAGTAGATAATGAGGAATCATTTTCGGCTCCTAAACGTGTGGATATTTCTGAACGTCCATTTAAAAAATTCGCAAAAATGTCGTCCCCTTTCTTAAATGAAGTACCATACGCTAAAAAAGACATACTAAAATTACCCGTTTGCATCGGAGACTGGTGCACAAACATTGCTGTGTCCCTGTTCCACCTAAAAAATTCGCTCTCATTTAATGAAGTTGTTTTTACAGCTGTAACTTCAATTTTTAAATTAGGTATTGGTTCAATGTTGGCGCGAACATTCAAATTTTGGCTACTTGTTCGTGTATAGGGGGTATTTATCGATTGTGTTTTGACCAACCAGTCCTTTTTTATTGCCTCATCACGAATATCTTCCTGACTACCGAATATAAAACCAGGTGTTGGCCCTGCAAAATTGGGATCCATACCCATCATATTGGTAAACTGACCATAGCCTGGTAATATGGTTCCGTTATTCATAGAATAAGTTACATTCACATTTTTTAAACTCATAATTATTCTCGCAACATATTCCAATGCTATGGAAGGTTCACGCTCTTTTTTAGTTGAATCTTTTGGTGTTGGATTAACTTTATTCTTTATTGGAGGTACAACAACTTTCTTATTCGTTTTTTTATTTGCACCCTGATTGATCTTTTTGAAGTAAGGAATTTTATTGTAGAGAGTAACCATATTCAAAGCGCCTGTAAATTGTATAACACGGGAATTTTGAATAATATTACCTAATGAATCTGCTTTAAAAGGGGCACGCGTCCAATTGTAAGTTCCCGTATAACGCACCGATGCAGTTGTAAAATCAAGCAAAGGCAATTTATTGATAGGGATAGCATAATTTACGTTTAGCTGCTGGTTGTATTGGGTCGTTTTTCCTCCTTCAAGAAAATTATCCCTCAGTGTATCTTTCTTCTCCTGAGTATCAATGGCACCTTGAGGCTCCAAAATACGAGCTTCATTGGTTGCTACAAAATCAAGTTTAAGTGCTTTGGTTATGTCATATTTTAGGTCGTAGTTACGATTCATAGTAAACCGTTTATTAAATGTAGGAATGATCAACATTTCCCCTTCTGTTGTATTACGCGTTTTTGCCGTATTATACCCTCTTTCCACATCTGTTGAAAACCCTAATTTATTTGGGAAAAGATAAAAATTGATGTCTTTGATTAGCAGTAAAGATTTCGCTTGTAAAATTTTGGTTTTTGCAAAGGGTCGTATATTTTTTGGAGAGGGGGCAAAACTGTAAATTAAACCGGCTTTGTAATTTCGTGTAGAATCATATTCGAGATTCACATTACGTTTGTACAATTCATTAAAAGAGTAAGAAGCTGCCCAATTTTCAACATCATAGATATGAGCCTTTTTTGCACCTTTACCTTTCTCTTTTTTTACATTGGTAAAGTTGATGCTCCTGCGTTGTGTATAGTCCTGAGTAGCGCGTTTTAGTGAGTCGCGAACAGCAGGAGCAATAGTAGGGTCCTTTAATACCGGAGCTAAAAGAATATCAGGATCCAATGGATTGTACTGTGGTGTAATATAGGTTTCGGAATACCCTACATACATTGGAACATGAATTTTATAGTCGTCAGGTAAAAATTTCCCAAGCTCAAAGCTGGAGGTAATATCATATTGTTTTAGTGTCGCTCTTTTGCGTTCACTAACTTTATTTTCTAAACTTCCAAAGCCCGGAGCATAATAATTACCTGACACAGAAAGTGTACCAAAATCGGCTAATTTAGCAGTAACACGTGCTGTTGCGGCACCTCCACCACTTTCATCAAAATCACTTAAGCGCAATTCATTCACCCATACCTGTGCGCATTTCGATAAACCATCATCCCCACCATCAATACCCTCTTTTTTAGGATTCCTTATTCCTATCATTATGGTTTTAATGGCACTTAAATTCGGGTTTCCTTTCACGGTAATTTTTCTGTTCCCATCCATTACCGTGTATTCCGAAATAGAACTACTTCCCACAGCAAGATTCCGTTGTTGCTTGGCGGAAGAGAGTTTTCCAAATTCTAACACCATATCATTGGCTTCGGGCCATACCTTGTATTGGTCATCGGAGTTGGTTCCATTGTAACTACCAGCAGCAGTTACAAGCATTGGGATATCATATTCGTAATAGTTATCGGTATAATCGGTACCTAAACGGATAAAAGTATGCAAATCGTTGTGATTTAAAATTTCAGCTGTATTTGCTGATGCTTCAGCATGAATATACATTAATAATTTTTTG
>JAIOQD010000703.1 GCA_021413595.1 Bacteroidota bacterium
ATCACCCGTATCAATTGCTTCTAGTGCTATTTTGGTTTCAAGTCCTCCAAGTTTTTTTGTGATCCGTTTGACCGCATTTTTTAGACCTTCTGAATCAAATTTCCCATATTCCTCATTTAAATAGTTTAGTCGCAACTCAAATGGAATGTCAAGAAAAAAAGTACGGCTTCCTCTCATTTTTTCATACAACAATTTCGGAATTGCTCTACTGCCTATCATACCACTCTCATCTTCTAACCAAACCGTTTTAGTTTTATCAGTTGTATAGAGAAGGGAAAACAATTCATTCTCAAACATTTCCTGTGAAGGCTGAGGCTTTTCCCCTAATGCGCCAAAGGACGATCCTTTATGATGTGCCAGTGCTTCCAGATCAACAACTTGTTCTCCCAGTTTAACAAGTTCCTTTAAAATTAATGTTTTTGCTGAGCCTGTTCGACCACCTAAAATTAAAACGTTTCTTTGTTCAGTATAACTTTCTAGGATCGCTCTTCGGAATGATTTGTATCCGCCACGAAGCAGGTAAACTTTAAAACCATATAACTCGAGCAGCCATGCTACACTTGCACTTCGCATGCCACCACGCCAGCAATGCACAATAAAAGTATTTCCACTGCTTATTTTTTTTGCATCATCAGCAAGCACTTGCATTTTCGGTCCAAAAAAAGATAAGCCTTTATTAACTGCTACTTCACGACTAACCTGTTTGTAGGCTGTACCAACTATTGTCCGTTCTTCATCCGAAAATAAGGGCAATGAATGTGCACCGGGAATATGTCCGTATTCAAATTCTCCCGGACTACGAACATCCAGTACCGGATGTTGTTTAGATAATTCTAAAAACTCTTGTATGTTTATTATTGTTGGCAAATGATGAGATAGATTACAAAAATGTTATTTCTTCAAAATAATTTAGTTCGATTCTACTTTTACCATTGCTGCGATTTCAATTGCGCGCTGCTTTACTGCATCCACATTACTCCCGACTTTATCATACGTCAATGCCACAGCCATCCTGCGATAGGGCCGGGTAACAGGTTTCCCGAAAATACGAATATCACTTAGTTTATTATTCATTGCATTTTCCATTCCTATGTAAGTTGGATGTGTTCCTTCCTTGTCAGATAATATTACAGCACTCGCACCTACGTGCTCTAATGTTATTTCAGCAATTGGTAATCCTAAAACAGCACGGGCATGCAATTCAAATTCAGAAAGATTTTGTGTGCCTGCAAGAGTGACCATTCCTGTATCATGGGGCCGGGGCGATAATTCAGAAAAATAAACACCATCATCAGCAAGGAAAAACTCAACTCCCCATAAGCCTTCACCTGCTAATGCTTTGGTAACTTTATCCGCCATTGTTTGTGCTTCTTTTAAATATGCAGGGTCTATAGCTGCAGGTTGCCAGCTCTCCCGATAATCTCCACGTTCTTGTCGATGGCCAATTGGCGGACAAAATAAGGTGTTTCCGTTTTTTTGTGTAACAGTTAGCAAGGTAATTTCTGAATTGAATTTTACAAATGCTTCTGCAATTATTTCTGTATGATCGCCACGTTTGCCTGATTGTGCATAATCCCAGGCTTTTTGAATATCAGTATCTGTTTTAATTACAGATTGTCCTTTTCCGGATGAACTCATCAAAGGCTTAACAACGCATGGCATTCCAATAATCTTAACAGCAGAGATTAATTCTTCTAAGCTATTTGCATATTCATACTTAGCTGTTTTTAATCCTAATTCTTTTGCTGCCAGATCGCGGATCGCTTTGCGGTTCATTGTAAAGTTTGCTGCTCTTGCACTTGGCACCACTTTTATGCCTTGTTTCTCATAATCATAAAAGCGCTCGGTTCGGATAGCTTCTATTTCAGGAACAATAATATCAGGTTTATGTTTAGCAACAATTCTATCCAGTTCGTTCCCATCCAACATATTAATTACTTCCCGTTCATCGGCTACTTGCTGTGCTGGTGCATCATTGTATGAATCAACGGCAACAACATATTGTCCCAAACGTTTTACTGCAATTACAAATTCTTTTCCCAGTTCACCGGAACCGAGCAGCATTATTTTTTTCATGTATTATTCATTTTAAAACTATCACAAATTAAGGTAAAATTTCTATACTTTTGCTTTAGTCAAATACTAAGTTAAGTTAAAAGGGC
>JAIOQD010000704.1 GCA_021413595.1 Bacteroidota bacterium
CTATTAAAGGCAATTCGAATCATAGTCTGGCTCAAATGATAGGGTTTACCTGATTTCGTGTATTCGATGGATAGGTATAAGAACCCCTTGTTTTAATATCACCCGATTGTCGGTTACCCCCCAAACGGTTGTTTCTACTAATTTTAATCCATGCTCGTCTTCAAACACAATTTTGATTTTATTATGCTCCAGATTGCCGAGTTTCAAAGCTCTTTCCAGATTGAAGTATCTGATCTTAATTTCATCTGTTGATGTTAAAACTTCATTGGCAGGAAATCTTAAAGAACGAATATTCTCTTTTTCAACTGAGAGAGGCCCATTTGTATAAGTAATGTTCATCATGGCGGTAGGTTTTAGAGGTTAAATTGAAGCGGAATATAACTTATTACGTACAAAAGCCCGGAGCGTTACAAATTTTAATTAACATTCTATGAACAGCTGTCTGAATTCGCAAATTTTAATTTCATAAAAGAGAGCCTTTTATTATTGCATTCATTTATCTGGTTTTGAGCTTATCGAAAACCTTGCGTGAGTGTGGAATTCATTAATATGGAATTTACGAAGGTCTTAAACACTTCTCTTTGCAAAGATTTATGTTGTTTTGAAAATCAAACTCAGGTTACTAAGCATTGGTATTACTGAAAGGGTAGTGCGTAAATTATTTTTTCTCTTTTAAATCAATAGTTACATCCACATCTTTTTCTGTCGGAATTAATTCCCCTATTTTACTATCTTTTAAAGTAGGAATAAGCAATGGTGCAATTTTGCCAATTGGTTCATACAGCAACGATTCTTTTTTAGCTTCGAATGAAATAACCGGATAACTTTTTTCAATTGCATTTAAAACAAATAGTACAACACTCATCACTAAAGCAAATTTTAAGGAGCCGAAGATCGCTCCACTAATCTTATTGATGGCACCCAATGCCATTCCTTCAACCATGTGTTGTATGAGTTTTGCAATAAAATAAACAACAATAACAATTATTAAAAAAGTAACTGCAAAGGAAACTATTGGAAGATAAGGCGATTGCCAATTGAACCACCCGCTGATTTTGCCTGCCGAAAAATCCGAGAAGCGAATGCCGCCCCAAACGCCCAATCCAAACGCCATTAATGATGCAGCTTCAATAATTAATCCTTTTGTAAAGCCTTTGTAAAGTCCCCAAACCAATGGAATGCAAAGTATGATGTCGATATAATTCATAACTGATTTTTATTGTTATTGTTTTTGAAAAAGAAGCTGATAACCTTTATTCCCACTATCGAATTGATTAATAATTAATCGTTCAATTTAAATATACAACCACAAAGGAAGAGTTTAAATATATTTAATCTAATGTCTCGAAAAAAACTTATTAAAAATGCATAGTTTAAATTTATCCTTATCCGGTTAATATAAGTACATGCCATTTTCTACTTTTGTAAATGGTTATCCTGATTTTGATGGACTATTCCAATGAATTAAAGAGATTCAAAAATAATTGGCAAATATATTTTTCCCCGTGCAACTAATTAATTAAAAAGTTCGTCAATACAGAAATAAAAACAAAAACTATAAAAACTATGAAGAAAAGATACCATTTATTTGCAATTGCTATCAGCATATTTGCATTACAGGCTAAAGCTCAAACTCAGGGTGATATTACATTGGTGCAGACACCTAATTTTATGCATGATCAGAATTCATGTTTCTCGATGGGGCAGATGTATTATACGATTACGATAGCAAATTCATTTTTAGGAGATACTGTTAAGATAATTGATGTGTACAATCAAACTCTTATTGATACCGCATCAAACTATGCAGGACAGAATCCATGGGTTATTTCATTCCCTATTCAAGGGAATTACTTTATGCCGGATGAAGTTTTAAACAATTTGGCTGGTCCGGTTATATTACCTGGCCAAATGACTAAAATTATTAATGTACATTCTTCCTCTTCACTTGATACCATGTATAATATCAATAATGATATTAATGGTTTTGTGAGCAATCCATGTATGTATGGTGATGTTGCGGGAAAAGTTTACGTTGATTATAACAGTAATTGTATATTTGATGGAACGGATGTTCCTCTTCAAGCTCTTGCTGTTGCTGGTAATGCAAGTTTAGCTAGCCCTTCTACTTTTCCAAATGCAAGTGCTTCGGGATATACAAATAGTAATGGGAATTATAATATGGCAGTTCAACAAACGTTTATGACCAATTATACTGTTAAAATCCCAAGCAATTATCAATTTATTTTCCCCTCTACCTTTTGTTCTCCTTTAATGTTTGCTGATTCGGTTCTGCCACAAGCAAATGTTGATTTTTCCTTACAATGCACAAGCAATATTGATGTTCAGTGTTATGCTAATTCTATGGGAGTGGCTCGTCCTAATCAGGCTTTTTTTATGTACCCTTACGTTAGCAATACAGGTTGTGTTTCTGCTTCAGGAAAGCTTAAGTTTGTGCTAGATAATCGGGTGAATTATAATGCCAGTTTAAGTTCAAATCCTGCAACTACAATAAGTGGTGATACATTGATCTGGAATTATACGAATCTTACAAATTTAAGTGGAGGTGGCTATTGGAATAGTTTCTTTGCAGGTGTGCATTTAACTCCCAATTCAACAGTAAATATTGGTGATACTTTGTGTTTTAGAGTATTAACAAATATTCCAACCAATGATTTGAACCCTACTAATAACGATTATACAATTTGTTTACCCGTTGTTAATTCATACGATCCCAATGTAAAAGAGGTTGAGCCTAAAGGTTTTGGAATGAATGGTAATATACCTGTATCAACAGATATACTTACTTATACAATTCATTTTCAAAATACTGGAAATGCTGTTGCTTATAATGTAAGTATTATTGATACACTTGATAATGCTATTGCAACAAATGGTTTGCAAGTTTTGGGTGCCAGCCATAATGTGGCTCCAGAGTGGCTTGCTCCGGGCATTGTTAAATTTAAGTTTGCTAATATTAATTTAGCTGATAGCACCAGCAATGAACCAGCAAGTCATGGTTCTATCCGATTTAGTGTTTAATTAAACCAAGCATTACCTGTAGGTACACAAATCAAAAATAAAGCAGAGATCTATTTTGATTTTAATACAGCAATTGTAACCAATACTACTATTAGTACTTTAGTATCTCCTCTTGGAATTAATGATTTAATAGGCTCTTTAGCAGCAATTAAAGTGTATCCTAATCCATTTAGTGATAATACCACATTCATGATCCAGTCGGATAGGTCAAATGAAATTTATTCATTTGAGATGTTTGATGTGTTGGGCAAAAATGTAAAATCGCTGAAAGGGATTTCAACTAAAGAATTCCAGATTTCTCGAAATGGTTTAGAAAATGGAGTTTATTTCTACAAAATAAATAGTGCTGAAAATACTATTGCTATTGGGAAATTGATTGTTCAATAAGTTCATAACAATTTAATTATTTAAAAAAGGCTTTCTGTTTTTTCAGAAAGCCTTTTTTATTATTGTACTGTTTTCAAGAGCGAATCTTTAAATCAGAGTTATTAGTTTTTTTACAGTTGTAGCATTTGAAAAATTTTCGAAAAGAATAAGTTCACGCTTTTGTTTTTCCTGCATATTAAAAGGTTTTTCAAACAAGTTGATAATTTCTTTTATCATTTCTTCAGAAGAATCTTTGATTGAACATAACCCTTCTAAACCAGTATTGGCAACCATTGCTGAATTCACTATACAATATCTTCCATTAAAAAGTGCAGCGAGCAATTTTAATTTTATTCCAGTTGCCTGAAAAGTTGGTAATATATTTATATGTGCATTGCTGATTAAGTCATCAATTTCTTTTGTGCTAATATTGCCTTTTAATTGTATGTGAGCATAGTTGGCAACAATAGCAATCAATTCGGGAGAAGGTTTTTTGCCTGCAATAATAAAAGGTGTTTTTATTTTAGAGAATACTTCATTCACTAAATACAGCGCAGCTTCATTGTTTTCTCCAACTTCTAAATTCCCGTGATACAAACAAAAACTACCTTTCCCTTCTTTTATTTTTACCTGTTCATTTGGGTGAAAAGCTGTGATGTGATGTACATTTTTGTAGCGGCCGGATAATTGTTTTGCATCCTCCCGGGAAATTGCGGCAACGTACGTTGCTTTATTTAAAATGCTTTCAAAGCTTTCAAGTTTTTTCGCCTCTCTTCTGAAATAAATTTTCCGGAAGAATGATTTTTCTACTTTTTCAAGATTTTTGTAATAGTCGTGCTCAATGTTATGGGTTCGAACTATTGTTAAGCGATTATTTAAACGTACATCATTCAAATGGTAACAGCAATGCAACCCTTCAAATAATATGGGGTATTGATCCTGTAATAAATTTTCCATTAATTTTTCGGAGGAGCGTGTAACCACAACAAATGGTAATGAATTAAACAAGTTTGTTTTATTCATTTTACGTTTATAGTAAATTACTTTTTCGCAAATGTTTTCCAGGATTGATGCTTCAGCTCTGCCGTATTCAAAACAATGTAAATGGATTTTTATGCCTTTGGCATGTAGTGCTTTTATTTTGTAGAATACATCGATTACCCCCCCATAGTCAGCAGGGGAGGGGACATCAAATGAAATAATATGTAAATGTTTTGAATTCAAAAAGTATTATTTATTTTAAAATGTTTTAACACAGAGGACACAGTGTAAAAAGAGAGCTACACAGAGTTGGAAATTACAATAAGGGAGCTGCCCTATTTTTTCTCCGTGAAACTCATATCCCTCTGTGATCTCTGTGTTAAACCCGTTTTTTCAAAATCCTTAAAATTTCACAGAAATTTCTCATAAACCGCAATCAATTGCTGCTCTTCATTTTCCCAGTTTAAATCCTCAGCTGCAATTTTAGTATTTTTTTTCCACATCTGAAGCGTCTCTGTATCATACAGAATACGATTTATTTTATCGGCAATGTGTCGCGGATCATGATTGTTAATACAATCACCGATAGAATATTGAACAATTATTTTTTTTATTTCCACCAGATCAGATGCCAATACAGGCACTCCGGCATGTATGTAATCAAACAGTTTATTTGGCAAACTATACCTATAATTGATATTGGTATCTTTATCCAGCGTCAGGCCTAAGTCAGCATGATGAGTGTAGTGCAGGAGATTTTCAAAGCTTACTTTACCAATAAATTTCACTTTGTCACTCAGTTTTAAATCGATCACTTTTTGTTTTAAAATATCCAATACATCACCACTCCCGATAATCAGCAATACCGCATTATTTACATACTGCATTGATTCCACAGCTTCTTCTGCTCCTCTGTCAATATTAATTCCAGCACCTTGTAATACAATTATTTTTTTTTCAACAGGTAAGCCTAGATCAAATTTACTAAGCGGATGTATTTTTATTTGATTGGAAAGAAGAGGAACATTACGAACTACTTTCAGTTTCCTATTGTATTCATCACCATAAATTTTTGCAATAGAATCATTAACAGTAAAAACATTCTTTAATTTTGGAAAGATCCATCGCTCCAAACGTTTCCAAATGTTTTTTTTTGTCGGGTTGGCATGTAATTCCGGAACTTCGCAGAATAGTTCGTGGCTATCGTAAACTAAATTTGTGGATTTTAATTTCGAGATCAAATAATTCGGTAAAAGTGTATCCAAATCATTAGAAACCAATACATCTGCTCTATGAAACAACAGGTACATAAATAAATGAATTTGATATTCTGCGTAAAAAAGCGGTCCTTTTTCAAAAAATAAAAGCATCCGTTTGGTTGTATAATCGCGCTTCGGTAGTGGTAAGCTTTTTGGCTGTTCCCTACCTACCAAAGTAACGTCATAACCAAGTTTACGTAAAGTGTTACAAACTTTGTGTACACGCTGATCAGTGCTTAAATCATTAATTACAGATACTATTGCTCTTTTCATTGATCATGTATACGCCTTCTGCTTGATAGGGTGTTTCTTTTGTACGAAGATAATAATTAAACTCATTGCATTATTTTTACTCTGACAGGGTTTCAAATTCTGTTAGAGGTAAATTATATGCTCCAATACAAGCAAGCCAATAGAATTTGAAAACTTCGTAAAAGGTTTGAAAATTAGCTCGAATTTTAAAATAACCCTAACAGGGTTTGAAACCCTGTCAGGGTGGAACTCTTGATGATGGGGGACAAAATTAAAATGGATTTTGTGTTAAGGGATTCTCGCTTTTCGGAAATATGCTTAATAGCAAAATCTTTTTTCGTTTCTTTGCAAAAAAATTCAAACATGAATATTTTAATTCTTGGTTCCGGTGGCCGTGAGCATGCATTTGCATGGAAGTTATCACAAAGTAAAAAGCTAAACAAATTATTTATTGCTCCGGGAAATGCTGGTACTGCAAGTTTTGGGACAAATATAAATATCTCGACAACAGATTTTGAAGCCGTTAAAAAATTGGTGTTAGAAAATAAGATCAGCATGGTGCTTGTTGGCCCTGAAGATCCATTGGTAAAAGGTATTCACGATTTCTTTTTGGCAGATGCTCAGCTAAAAAATATTTCTGTGGTAGGACCTGAGAAAGATGGAGCTCAATTGGAAGGAAGTAAAGATTCACCCCTACAGCACGTTACGAGACATTTACGAAAGAAACATTAGCTGAAGGTTTGAAATTTCTTGAAACACTTCAGCCTCCCTATGTATTAAAAGCGGATGGTTTAGCTGGTGGTAAAGGTGTGGTAATTCCTACCACTTTGGAAGATGCTAAGCAGGAGTTAACAGAAATGCTTGGAAATGCCAAATTTGGCAATGCTTCCAGTAAAGTGGTGATTGAAGAATTTTTAAAAGGCATTGAACTTTCGGTATTTGTTTTAACAGATGGAAATTCATATAAAATATTACCTTCTGCAAAAGATTACAAGCGTATTGGTGAAGGTGATACAGGTTTAAACACCGGTGGAATGGGCGCTATATCTCCGGTTCCGTTTGCAGATGAAGCGTTCATTAAAAAAGTGGAAGAACGGGTTATTATCCCTACTATAAATGGTTTGAAGCAGGAAGGTATTGAGTACAAAGGTTTTATTTTTATCGGTTTGATGAATAATAATGGTGAACCTAATGTAATTGAATACAATGTACGTATGGGGGATCCCGAAACAGAAGTGGTCATTCCACGTATCAAATCTGATTTATTGGATCTTTTTGAAGGAGTTGCCAATGGGAATTTAAATGAAAAAATTATTGAATTGGATAATCGTTTTGCAACCACTGTAATGCTTGTTGCAGGTGGGTATCCCGAAGAATATAAAAAAGGTGACCTCATAACCGGATTAGGTCAGGTTGAAGGTAGTATAGCTTTTCAGGCTGGCACAACTTTAAATTCAGAACTTCAAACTGTTACCAATGGTGGACGGGTGATCGCTGTCACATCCTATGGTGATACTATGGAAGAGGCTTTGAAAAAATCCTTTTCTAATGCCCAACGTATTGAATATAAAGACAAATATTACCGAAAAGATATCGGAAATGATTTGCGTGGATACTATAAAAATTAATCTCCCTACCCTAACAGGGTTTCAAAACCCTGTTAGGGGTATATTTACCATTCAATATAGTCAAATTTCGAGCATCTGTTTCAATAAATCTAACAACTATTGCCATCTTGTCAGTTAACTGGCACTGGCACATGATTTGAAATTGGTTCTACATCAAAAAAAGAGCTATTAACCCAAAAATCCAAAATACAATGCAAACCGGTAAAATTAACGTTCAAACCGAAAACATTTTCCCAATCATTAAAAAGTTCCTTTACAGCGATCACGAAATATTTTTGCGTGAATTAGTTTCTAATGCTGTTGATGCAACTCAAAAACTAAAAACACTATCTGCCATTGGCGAAGCAAAAGGTGATATTGGCGATCTGAAAGTGGAAGTTGTTATTGATAAAGAGGCGAAAACGCTTACTATTAAAGATCGTGGAATCGGTATGACTGCCGAAGATATTGAAAAATATATTACTCAAATTGCATTTAGTGGGGCTGAAGAATTTGTACAAAAATAC
>JAIOQD010000705.1 GCA_021413595.1 Bacteroidota bacterium
AATCAGAAAAAATATTTGCTGAAGTAATTTACAATTCAAAAACTATTTTGTGGAACGGCCCAATGGGTGTTTTCGAAATGAACAATTTTGAGCATGGCACCAAAGCCATTGCTGAAGCCATTGTTGTGGCAACGAAAAAGGGTGCTTATTCTTTAATTGGTGGAGGCGATTCCGTTGCAGCCATCAATAAATATAATCTTGTGAATGATGTTAGTTATGTGTCTACCGGTGGTGGGGCATTACTGGAATATATTGAAAGCGGGAATTTGCCGGGTGTAATGGCGATAGAAGAGTAATACAATTGCAATTGCATATCAGGTAAGAGGCAATTACAATAGGTAATTTAACACCTTCGCCTATTGCACTTCGCCTTGCGGAAAATTAAGGGAGGGTATTAATACGCACTACCTCAACAACGTTACAAGCCCTTTATACTTATGTTTCCGGTCTTTTAGATCAAGGGCTTCTATAACATAAACATATACTTCTGCCTGAGCAATTTCTCCACCATGATTTGCTTTGCCATCCCAAGGTTTATCTATATCATCGGTTTTGTAAATCAAATTACCCCAACGATCAAAAATAGTCATCTCGTATTTTTTTATAAAAACGCCTTTGCCTGAAAAGCTATCATTTATCCCATCTCCATCCGGTGTGAATGCGTTAGGGATATACAATAAAAAATCCGGTTCAATAATTACTGTTTGGTAAGCTGTATCAATACAATTGTACTGTGTGGATGTAATCAGTGTTACTATGTATGTGCCTGTATCTGCATAGGTATAAGTGGATGAACTTAAGGCAGAAGTGGTATCAGAACCATCACCAAAATTCCAGTTCCAATGGTCTGCTCCGGTGGATAGATCTGTAATTGAAATAACAGGGTCTGTAAGGGTTGTTGTTTGGGGAGTAACTGTGAAACTCGCATCTGGCTTAGGATATACAGCAATGTAATTATTTTTAGAAAAGGTACTAACGCATCCACTATCGGAAGTAGCTGTTACGGTAACGTTGAAAAAGTTGGGTAAAAACACAGATTCATTGCTATAACAATGGAATAAATCCTGCGCGGAGGTTGAGGAGCTTCCATCACCAAAACCCCACAACCATTGGTCTATACTGCCTGTTGTAATATATGATAAATTTAGAAAAAACACGCATAATGGTTCACAGCCTATTGTATCGTAGCCATCAAAATGAATGATCGGATTTGGATTGACGGTTATAATTTTAAAAGTAGAATCCTCACATCCGAAGTTAGAAACAACCAACAGCTCAACAGTATAAGAACCGACAGGAGTATAGAGGTGAGAAGTATTTTGATTTGTATTGAATGCGCTGTTATCTCCAAAGTCCCATCTCCTCGATGCAATCAGATTGTTAGTTGGGATGGTAGAAATATCGGTAAAATGAACATTGTTTCCATCACAAACATTGGCAGTAGAAAACTGTGCATCAGGTTGAGGATAAACGATAATATTTTTAATAACCGTGTCCATACAACCATTGCCGGTAATTACTTTCAGAAAAACAATATGAGTTCCCGCCTGAGTATATAATTTACCGGGGCTCTGAGTCCCTATGTCAATACCGGTATTGTAATCAAAATCCCATTGCCAGCTGGTAATATTATCAGGAACTGCAATCGTTGAAAGATCTGTAAATTGAGTAAGCGCATTTAAACAAACACTATCGGCAACAAAATTTGCAAGAGGCTGAGGATAAACGTCAATACTATGAAGTGCACTATCCTTGCATCCATGATCTGTAATAGCTATTAATTCTACATCATAGCTACCCGGAGAATAGGTGTGCGTTGGTGAAAACGATGTATCATCAATGCCGGTAGTATGATCAAAGTCCCAACTATAAACAGAAGCGCCTGTAGAAGTATTTTGGACTGCGGCCTGTTGGTAATCACAAACATTATTGACAGTAAAAGCTGCTACTGGAAGACAATAAACATTTAATGGTTTGGTGCTCGAAGAAGTACATCCACTATCAGATATTGCTGTGAGGCTAACAGTATAAGAATTGCAGATGGGATATACATACGTAGGGTTTTGTAAAATTGAACCCGCAGTTCCCTGTCCGAACGTCCAGGTGTAAGTTGCAATAGTACCGCTGGTAATAGTGGTACTATCTGTAAATACGGAAGTAAGCCCAACACAGACAGCAGAAGCTCCAAAGTTCACCACAGGATTAGGGTTCACGTAAACCATACTACTATCTTTTGCAATGCAATTATTTTGATCTTTTACTGTTAAAACATAATTTGCGGTTATGGTTGGAGAGAAAGTTATGTTCTGAGTGGTTAAGCCATCAGGTTGCCAAGTATAATTACAAGAGCCCGATCCTCCTGTATTTGTTGAGTTTAAGCTGCCACTGCTTCCATGGCAAAGAGAAAGTGAATTTGTAATAGTTGTTATTAATTTGGTTGGTTCTGTTATAGTAACATTTTGAGTAACCGTGCACAAATTCGAATCGGTTACGGTGCAGGTGTAGCTACCTTGTATAAGTGCTGTGGCTTGTTGCGAGGTTTGAACAGGTGTAGTATTCCAACTGTAAGAATAAGGCGGTGTGCCTCCTATGGCAATAATAGTGGCATCTCCGGTGGCATCTCCAAAACATTTAACATGATCAATAAAAGCATTATCAATACCCAGTGCAGCTGCGGGGCTTGTTATTACTATGCTGTCTTGCGATGCGCAGCCCTTTACATCGGTTACTGTTACTATATACTTTATCGGGGCCAAACCTGTTATTACAGCTGTGGTTGATGCATTGCTCCATGAATAAGTATATGGCGCTGTAGTACCCGAACCGGCAGCAGTTATTGCACCGTCATTCAGTCCAAAGCAACTTACATTGGTAGGATTGAGAGAAATGCCCGGCAAGGGCAATATGCTCAAGGTATCTAAAATAGTATCTGTATAACAAGCATAGTGATTAATTGCGGTTAACAGGTAATCTGCCGTACTATTAAACTGCATAACCGGGTTGTGTACTGAAGCTGTTCCGATCAATACATTGGGAGTTGCAAGTAATGCAAACCGCCAATCATAACTTACTATTTTAAATGTATCCAACAATCCGAACTGTACAAATCGTTTTACACAACTGTCGCTTTTAATTATTTTATTTACCGGTCGGATCAGGCTGGTAACAATGGCCGGCAAGCCTAATGTGGATGATCTTCCGCCTAAACTTTGTTGCATATCCACATATCCGCAGCCTGGACCCAATGTATTCGGACTATTAATTACACCTAAAGATGTTTGACCATGTAAGGCGGCATATATTTTACCATTGGCCGCAATCTGTAAAGCACACATTTTATAACCTATTGCGTTCGCGGTAGTTCCAATGATCTGTCGCGATGCCAAAAACGCTGTATTATTTGCTACTGTTAAATCGTACTGATAAATGTTTGAGTTGTTCAATAAAGCATAATAGAGTATTTTGTTATCAGGGGAAAATTCCTGACTGTATGAATAACCTCCGGGTGAAGTGTCCGAAAACTTAGTAGTTAAAACGCCTGTGGTATTGTTAAAATCATACACATGTATCCCATTGGGCACCGAACCATGCGTTGCTGTAACTATTTTGCTATCAGGCGATGACTTTAATGAGCCTAAATGAGCGTCCATAGCTGGGCCGACAGAGCTGATAACTGGTGTATTGTTAAAACCAGCGGATGTTATGGCATAAGCATAATAATCAAGCGTGCCTACGGGCTTTCCTATTACCCAAAAATCACAATTATTGGAATGTTGTGCTACACATATTTTTTCTGTTTTAGTGGTTCCATACAGATGTACGTTTTTTATTACAGTTACGCCTCCAAGCCCGCCATTCAAGGTCATATCTACTTCCGAATAGCGTACACCATTGGGGCCGTTAACATATTCAACTGTAACTATATAATATTTATCAAAACGTTTACTTCCATAGTTATAGGTACCCGGGTAAGGAACTATAATAGCCGATTGAGTTGCAGAAGGATTACCGAGTAAGCCTGTTCCGTTGGGCATTGCCACATGATTTTTATTCCACACAGTTATACCATCCGTATAAAATACCAATGCACCATTTTTATCGGCAACAGATGCGCAGCCCTCTGAAGTGCTAAGCACGCCATCGGTAAGTGGTGTAGGTGGATCAGTGTTAAAATCCAATCCTGCATTAACCCCAAAATACCAAATATTGGCTTCACCCTGCGCAATAATTGCAGATGTAAAACGTAGCATAAAAAAAGCGTAAAAAAATAATATTTTTAATCGTTTACCCATTAACAAAACATTAAAATTAGCTCGCTAGTGATTCTTAATTGATGAAGACAAGCATGATCTATTTCACCAATGTAACAAGCCCTTTGTAACCGTGACTTTTATCTTTAATATCGGTAATTTTTACAACATAGATATATACGTCTCCCTGTGCAATTTCGTTACCTCTATTTGCTTTGCCATCCCATGGTTTATTAATATCATCGGAAACAAAGATCATATT
>JAIOQD010000706.1 GCA_021413595.1 Bacteroidota bacterium
AGGGTTGTTTGGTTAATTGATTTTAAAATGGAAAATAGTTTCGTTTTTATAAATATGTTAGTTTTATCATTTATTAAAACATAAGCCCTCTTGTTTATGAACTTGTATTTCGATTCGTTCACATTTTTAATACCTAAACTAGGCTTCTGAATTCTCTACAAAGAACTATAATTTCAAAGTGAAATAATATGACTATTGTCAGTTATCGCAAAAATAAAAATTATTTTTTTATTTGTACCAATTTTTTTTAGTGTAAAACCATTATTTCAAATAGTCGGTTAATGCGTATTCATTTTCTATGCCAATACTACACTTTTCCTGTTTTTTAAGGTCTATTGTAAAATCAAAAATAACAAGAAGCATTCTGAAAACTTCAGCCATATAATTATAAAAGTATATGTTTTCTAAAGTCGGCCCAGAGCGAATTTTCCGGCTGGAGTCATAAAGTCTGGATTCCAGGTGGGTTCCCAAACTAACTCTATATTTAGTTTTTCAGTAGGGAATTTGTTAGCCAAAGTAGTTTGAATATCATTCATTATTACATCTGCCATTGGGCAGCCCTTTGTAGAAAGTGTTACATCAACAGATATTCCAATATCCTCACTATATTCAATTTTGTAAACGAGTCCCAGATCGATAATATTAACACCAAGTTCGGGATCAATAACTGTTTTGAGTGCGTCATAAATTTTAATCCCAATATTTTCTGATTCAGTTAAATTTCCCATGATAGCTATTTGTTTAGTTAAAATTGTGCATTATTATCTTTAATACATTTATGGTGTATAAAATTGCGGTAGCAAGAAGAAGGACTGCGCCTACTTTTATTACCACTGAAGCCGAAAGAAGTATTCCTATAATTAAGGTTGGCAAGGCAACCAAATATACAACGTATTGTAGGGTTAAAAGCGTTGTTGAATAAAGGTCTTTAGGTAGTATTGTTTTTTGCTCACCGGCAACTTTACCATAACGATGCAACCATATTATAAATGGCAAAGTTTTGAAGGTTTGTCCTAATATCAGGTTGCTAATAAATCCAAAAAAAATTGACACTCCGTAAACAAGATAAATCTGCCACATGAATTTATCATTCAAAGATGGTTTAAAGCTTACAATAATTCCGATAATAATTGGAAGTAAAAAAAACAGAAACGCCATAAACGAATGTTTAAGTCCTATATCCAATTGTTTCCTTACTCTTTTGGTGTAGGCTTCGTAAATAAAAGACATAAAAAATAAAATTCCTGCAGCAATTAATAGTGCATAAACTTGTAAAAATGCTTTCTCCTCACGAAAAAAAATATCTGCAGAAAAGCCTATCAATCCAATATTAACGAGGTAATAAGCAATATTAAGTTTTTTTGTATTCAAGTTGTGTGATAATAAAAACATTGGAATAAGTTTTGAGCCAACTCCCATGATAAGTAATATGAACCAGCCGGCAATTCCCATGTGGGCATGGATCTTCAAAAACAATAAATGTGATTTGTTCAATAAAGGGTAGGTGAAATTAAACGCCATGAGTGCGCCAAGTACCCCTGTGAGTAAAAGCCATAGGGAGGATGTAACAATAAAATCGGCTTCGGTGCTCCACTTGGGAGCTTTTTGTACTGTTAAAACAATATTAACTAACAAAAACGAAAAAGATAATAAGAGTAATATTGCGGCCACCTGAATATGTATGCCTACATAAAAATTCCAAAAAGCCCAAGCCAGACAAATAACGCCTAACGTAAAGGTGAAAAAAGTAACTTTCGCCAATGTTTCGCTAAAAAGTGGTGCTTCTAGAATAACAGGAAGTAATTGATACAAAGCACCTAAAATCATCATTGTTCCCCAACCTAATGCAGCGATATGAGTAATAGCCAATAATTTAGGATGGAAATAATGTCCGATAAAGGCATCAGAGGAAAAGAGAACTAAAAAACAAAGGATCACAAAAAAAAGTGCTCCGCATACATAGTGAGGAATTACCACACTTGGCGAGGTGTTTTTTTGTGTTAGTATGTTTTGCATCTCACCTAAAAATTAAAAGCTTTACATCACCCGGTCCATCTTCCCTAATAAGCCAGTAAAATTTTTTTTCTTTGAGCTCAGGCAAAAGAAACTGTGGGATTTTTTTGTGTTGAACAAATAGTGAATGCCCTTCAGGAAGATTATCAAGTTCATTTAAAATGGTTACCAGTGGCAATGGCATTTCGAGGTGCCTTACATCTATGGTTTTCATTTTTCCAATGAAGGTGTTCAGCATTTTATCAAACTCTTTATTGTCTGCGCTTTTGAGAGGGATGTTGTCTGGTGAATCAATTTTTTTGTTTGCAGTATTTTTAAAATATGTATGGAATAAATCTTTTTGTAGCGCTTCGGTATGATATTCAAATCCCTTTCTTTTTAAAA
>JAIOQD010000707.1 GCA_021413595.1 Bacteroidota bacterium
TAGGGCTAAATTTTTACCCGAATCAAAACGTGGATTACCTACTCCCTCAGTTGCATTTTATAAAATGATTGGCCTCTCTAAAATTTTCCCTAAATCTAAAACATTTGGAAAATATCATCTTGGTTTTTTAGATGAAGATAAGATCCACGAAATAGAAATTCTTGCTGGCGCCTTTATGCTATTGCGCAAAACCACATTGGATAAAGTGGGTATGCTGGACGAAACATTTTTTATGTATGGCGAGGACATTGATCTATCCTACAGGATTATTTTAGGTGGATATAAAAATTATTATTTCCCTGAAACGCGAATTATTCATTATAAAGGGGAGAGTACGAAGAAAAGCAGTGTAAACTATGTATTTGTTTTTTACAGAGCTATGGTGATTTTTGCACAGAAACATTTCTCACAAAACAATGCAAAATTATTTTCTCTGCTGATCAACTTTGCAATATACTTGAGAGCCGGTGTAGCAATAATAATTCGGTTTTTAAAATCAATTGCTTTACCAGCTTTTGATTTTGCATTAATAATGATTGGATTGTTGTTCATTAAAAATCAATATGGAAAAAACATTCAATTTATTGAAGGGGGGGCTTACTCCGATTCTCTTGTTAATATTGCCTTTACCGCTTATATTCTTATCTGGATGTTCGCTGTTTATCTAAGTGGAGGCTACGACAAACCAGTAAGATTATTCCAGATCTTACGCGGAGTAATACTAGGAACAGGGATAATTTTGATCGGTTATTCGTTATTACCGGAAGCATATCGTTTTTCCCGCGCTTTAATTCTATTTGGTATGGGATGGGTAGTATTATCCTATTTAATTTCACGTTTAGCTTTGCATTTTATAGGCCTCAAGGCTTTCAACCTAAATCCGGACAAAAGTAAACGTATCATTATAATTGGCAAACAAGAGGAGTTTGAACGCGTAAACGGACTTCTAAAACAAACAAGTATCAATTCTAGCTTCCTTGGCTTTGTGAGTGCTGACGATACAGGAAATAATCACCTTCATTATGTTGGAAACATTAATCAAATAGAAGAGGTAATTGAGATCTATAAGATAAATGAAGTAATATTTTGTTCCCGTGATATTTCTTCACAAGGCATCATTGATTATATGTACACGCTCGTTTCAGCAGATGTCGATTTTAAAATAGCACCTCCGGAGAGCCTATCCATCATAGGGAGCAACTCCATTGATACTGCCGGGGATCTATACATTATTGACGTAAACTCCATCAGTAAACCAAAAAACAAACGCAATAAACGTTTGTTTGATATACTTGCAAGTCTCTTGTTTATAGCAATTTCACCAGCTTTAATTATATTTCAATATTCGAAAATCGGTTTTATCAAAAATATTTTTTCTATTCTTTTTAATTTAAAATCCTGGGTAGGATATGGTAAAGATAATCATGAGCATTTACCTAAATTAAAACCATCGGTGCTCTCTCCTACTGATGCCATAAAAAAAATCAATATATCATCCGACTGGCGAAACCGCCTGCATTTAGCATACTCCAAAGATTATAAAATTGAAAATGATTTAAATATCGTTTGGAAGTGCCTGAGGATGTTAGGAAATTGAGGATTCATTTGTTCGGTAAGGAGCCACCAATATTTTGATATAGACTTATGATTCTAGATGATACCGAACCGCAAACAAAATGATTATTTAAAAGGAATGTCATGCTGAACTTGTTTCATGACTTGTTTACCGTTTGTTATGAGTCATATATTTATTAATTTGTAATGATAGATTTTATATCTTTATATAAAATAGTAGAAAGGTTATAATACTTCCTTAGTGAGTTAAAATAGGGTTATAGAACTCAACCTATAATTGGTTAATAAATATTCCCAAAACTTCTAAAAAGAAATTTGCCTTATTATTTATTAATTCGTTCGCTTTAGCAGGTCAAATTATTATTTTTTTTACTTTATTTAACTCGTAATGCAAAAAAAGGTTTTTCTTATACTATTAATAATTACAGGAATCTTAAGTAGTATCGTTTCTCAGGAAATTTGTGATTGTCCAGGACAAAGCACTTTAGGAAAAGGCAGCTTTTATTTCTCATGGGGCTATAACAAAGGCTGGTACTCAAAAAGTGATCTTCATTTTAAAAACACTTCAGGTGAATATAATCCGGTTACCGGAAATTATGATTCCTACGATTTTACAGTTTATGGTGCCAAGGCAAAAGACCGTCCCGGATTTAAAGATATTTTAAGAACCGATCTAACAATTCCACAATATGTTTATCGCTTCGGATATTACTTTAACAACAAACGCGATTTGGGTATTGAAATAAATTTTGATCATACCAAATATGTGATGATAGATTATCAAAACCTTCATGTAAAAGGAACCATTCACGGGCAGGAAATCGATACAGATACGATATTAAGCCCTATAGATTTTTTAAAATTCGAACATACCAATGGTGCCAATTTCATGATGTTCAATGGAATAAAACGTCAACGTTTTTTAGTTTCGGCAAACAAAAAATATTGGTTAAGCGGAATTATAAAACTAGGAGCTGGAATTGTAATTCCCAAAACAGACGTAACTCTTTTTGGTCAGCGCTTGGATAATCGTTTTCATATTGCAGGATTCATTACGGGGGTTGAAACAGGGCTCCGTTTCGATGCCTTCAAACATATTTTTGTTGAATATACAGCTAAAGGTACCTATGCAAATTATTTAAATGTATTGGTAATGGGGGCAGGTAAGGCTAACCATCATTTCTGGACGTTTGAAAACATCTTAACTTTAGGGATACAAATTCCACTTTAGTAATATTGATTAAAAATATTTTTTGCATTTTTAAATTCACCAAAAGTATATATCTCAAAAATTGATCACAACGCAAAGAGCCCTTCCAATTTGGAAGGGCTCTTTGTCTTTTTGACATAAATTTTTAATTTTATATAGATTGGTTATCTGTCACTACTTACTCAACAATTCTTTTACAACAATAGAAATAATTTTGCCATCAGCTTTACCCGCTAATTGCTTGGATGCAACACCCATAACCTTACCCATATCAGCTGGTGATGAGGCTCCCACTGATGAAATAATTATAGCTATTTCTGCTTTTATTTCTTCTGCACTCATTTGTTTTGGTAAATAGGCCTCAATAACTCCTGCTTGAAATAATTCCACATCGGCAAGATCTTTGCGACTTTGTGTTACATATATTTCAGCTGTTTCCTTGCGTTGCTTCACCATTTTTTGCAATGCCTTTATTTCAGTATCATCAGTATATCCTTCCGGAGAAGTTTTCAATAATAATATAGCAGATTTTACTGCACGCAATGCTTCTAACTTTGCAGCTTCCTTTGCTAACATAGCGGTTTTAATATCCGAATTTATTTTTTCTTCTAATGCCATTTTAAATAAGTTGAAAGTTTGAAAGTTTAAAGTTTAAAGTTTGAAAGTGTAGACACTAGAATTTTATCTAATATCCGTTTTAAAACAACCCGTTTATCTCTGCATCAATTTTGTTAATGATTAAGCCAAGGTCTTCCTGATTTTCAAGGAAATTATTATTGTCAACATCAATTATCAAAAGCTTCGCCCCTGGATGCTCCTGCTCGTATGAGCTAATGAATGCTTCGTAACGTTCGTTCAAACGTTTTAAATAATCCAAACGAATAGCATTTTCATAATCACGTCCACGCTTTTGAATTTGATTTACCAAAGTAGGAACAGAGGCACGCAAATAAATTAGCAGATCAGGCGGAGTAATAAAAGATTCCATTAACTTGAACAAAGCAAAATAATTTTCAAAATCACGCGTGGTCATTAAGCCCATAGCATGTAAATTGGGAGCAAAAATATACGCATCTTCATAAATGGTTCTATCCTGAATAACCGTTTTCCCATTACTACGAATTTGTTGAACTTGCCCGAAACGACTATTTAAAAAGTACACCTGCAAATTAAATGACCACCGTTGCATGTCTTCATAAAAATCATTCAAATACGGATTATCATCTGCATCTTCAAAATGAGGTTCCCATTTATAATGTTTTGATAAAAGAGTAGTAAGCGTAGTTTTACCCGATCCGATGTTACCTGCTATTGCTATATGCATAATTAAAAAGAATAATTTTTAAAGAAGTTTAATTGTAAAATCTATGGTTTTAAAAGGTCTTGAATAAAAGAAAACGACCTCCCCCTAAAAAACGTAAACGAAAATACAAAAACTAGTATGTTTACCCGCAAAAAAATGAAAATTGTGGATAAGTTTTTTTGAGAAGTTTAAGCTTTTTTTACAAGGCAGATTTCTTCCTCTCTGAAAGAGACCAGGAAATAAAAAAAAACGGTACTTTCCCCGATAATTGGGTTATACCAATACTTAGTAAATATCAGTCCAATAGTTTTATTAAATAACAAAATATTTAAACCACATAGATTCATAGTCAAATAAGATACAAATTTCACATAGA
>JAIOQD010000470.1 GCA_021413595.1 Bacteroidota bacterium
AAAAGCCAATCGGGATGACAGTATTAGTAAATCATCATTCATTACAGTTCGTCTATATTAAAGCTTACATTTCCAGATCTAAATTCTAAATTTCAAATAACAGATCTTAAATCCTTTATCCGAAAATTTCTTTTCATAATATGTTTTAATGGAGGTTAGCGATTCATCTCTTTTTACAGTATTTGAATACAGGTCATTTGTAGCATCTAACTCTTCTAATTTATTTTCAGCTATAACTTCTCTTGTAAAATCATAAAAAGGCTCGCTATCTGTTTTTAAATTTATGATACCATTGTTTTTCAATATTTTTTTATACCTGTTAATAAATATCATATTGGTCAAGCGATTGCGAATACGGGATTTTTGGGGCTGAGGATCGGGGAAGGTGATCCAAATTTCATTTACTTCATTGCTGGAAAAGCAGGTATCGATAAAATCAATGCGAGTGCGGATAAATGCTACATTATTCATTTTATTATCAGTAGCGGTTCTTGCACCTGTCCAAATACGGTTTCCTTTTATATCAACGCCAATAAAATTTATATCAGGATATCGTTGTGCTAACCCCACTGTATATTCACCTTTTCCACAGCCCAATTCTAAAACAATAGGGTTATTATTTTTAAAATAATTTTTATTCCAATTCCCTTTTAAGGGTAGGCCTTCTGCTCTGGATTCTTCAAAGGACAAGAAAAAACAATTGTTGAAAGAGTTTACTTCTGCAAATTTTTTAGCTTTACGTTTTGCCATTATTTAGTTTAAAGTTTCAAGTTTAAAAGTTTCAAGTTCCGGGCTCATCACAAAGATGGTAGTACACCTGCTGAAACCTGAATCAGCCTTTCTTTAACATAAAAGAAAACACAGTACCTACATCTTCGGTGCTCATTACTTCTATTGTTTGATTATGGGCTTCAATAATATGTTTAACAATGGCAAGGCCCAGACCTGTACCACCTTGCTCCCTTGACCGGCCTTTATCTACACGATAAAAACGCTCGAACAAACGAGGCAAATGCTTTTTCGAAATTCCAATACCATTATCGGCAATTTCAATTAAAACCGTATCACCTACATCATAAAAACGTATTTTAGTTTCACCAGCTATTTTACCATATTTAACTGAATTTACAATTAAATTAACAATTACCTGACGAATACGAAATCTATCAGCACTAACAAAAAGTTGTCTGGTATCTTCGGGTATTGTAAGCAAAATCAAATCGCTCTATATCTAATTGCAATTCACCTGTTTCCAGTTGTGAGATAGCTTCCAGATCCTCAATAATAGAGATCATACGATCAACACTTTTTTCGGCACGTACTAAATAATTTCTGTTTATGGAAGGATCTTCCAAACCACCATCCAATAAGGTAAGCACATACCCTTGAATATTAAATATCGGTGTTTTTAATTCGTGAGAAACATTTCCTAAAAATTCTTTCCGGTACACCTCTAATTTTTTCAGCCGCTCAATTTCTTCTTTCCGATCCTCGGCCCAAGCCATTATTTCGAGATTTAGATCATCGATCTCGTTACCGTTGTATTGAAGAGTTGTGGCAAATTTATCACCTTGTTCACGGTATGTTTTTACGGTAACCAACAACTCATTTATTCTTCTGATCAAAAAAATATTAACAAAAAACAGCATCAGCAATGAAGTGGCAAAAGAAATAACAAAACCACCAATAACGGCTATCAATTGATTTGAGTTTTGAGGTGTACAAATAAAAATCAGTACTGAAACAAATACAGCAAAAATAAGAGCCATTATCAGTAATAAAATTTTGGGCGAATGGGTTTTCATATAAAAGATTAAAAACGAGTGTTTTTCAATATAAAACACTACAAACAAGGCTAAAATTACTATTTTCAATCAGTTAAATGCCTGAATTTGACAAAAATAAGCAAATCTGGGAATGTTAGCAGAAGGCTAAACAATTGATTTCTAATCAAATTTCAATAAAAATTTATTTTTTTCCAATATTGTTTGTTGGTATGGAAAATTAACCTACTTTTGCAATCCAATTCTAACAAAGACTATTGAGGATCGGTAGTTCAGCTGGTTAGAATGCTGCCCTGTCACGGCAGAGGTCGCGGGTTCGAGTCCCGTCCGGTCCGCTGAAAAGTAAAAATGAAGCCCTGTAAATCAATAATTTACAGGGCTTTCTTTTTTTGCCGTGCATGGTTTGGTGTATGGCTTCCTTAAAAGCCTATTTTTATTGAGCTTACAGAGGGATTACCTTCCTCCAATTTCCCTAAAAACTCAAAGCTCCAGTTAATAAGTTTTTCCAGAAATAGGTTATATCGTTTAAAACAGGCTCTTCGCTATTCTTCGTGGGTAATGAAAAATAAGATCATTTTATAGGTTGCGGTCTAAAATTGTTCAACAAAAATATAGAATTGACGCAGGTCTTATACCAATTATATATTTAAAATAGTCGGGGTTAATACCAATACTTAGTAATATTAGTCCAATAGTTTTATTGAATAATAAATATTTAAACCACATAGATTCATAGTCAAATAAGGTACAAATTTTACATAGAATTTCATAGTCAAATAAGGTACAAATTTTACATAGAATCGTTTCAAACATACCCCATATGCTAAAAATTTATTTTCTACACGTTCCTTCAAAATCTAGGGTTCTATGTGGTCCAAGATTGGACTGTTTTAAATTAACTAATGATATGAATGGCTCCTCCACTTTCTCCACAAAATAGAAAAACCGCCTGAAAAGGCGGTTTTTCTATTTTTTTTATCCACTCCCAATTTCCCCGACACTAGTGAATTGCGAGCATAAATTTAATTTCTCATAATTTGTAACTTATTCAAATCAAGCAATGTAATACGACTTGCATTAATTTCAATCAACTTTTCTTCTTTAAAATCCGAAAGTGTTCTTATAACCGTTTCAGTGGATGTACCAACAATGCTGGCTAAGTCATCGCGCGAAATGGCCATGCTAAAAGTTTCATCCCCTTCTTTTTCATATCTTTTCTTTAACATTATTAATGCTTCTGCAACTCGTTTTCTCACAGAATTATATGCCAATTTCACAAGCCGTTCCTCTTTTTCAATAACATTATCAGCAAGGATCTTTATAAATTTGGTTGCGATATCACGATTTGAATATAATAATTTAAAAAAATCATCCTTTGGAATTGTCGCAATAGAAGCATCTTCAAGCGCCATAGCAGAATCGCTAAAAGGATGATCCTCTAACAATGAAGTATATCCTACAAAATCCCCCTCTTTATATAAACCGGTAATGTATTCTTTTCCATCCTCATTTGATTTATAGGTTTTTATTTTTCCTTTGCTAATGAAATAAATAAATTTGGGGTGACCTCCTTCATGATAAATTATTTCTTTCTTTTTATAAATCCGAGACTCTCTTTCATTTGACAGTTCTGCCAATTTATCAACATTCACCCTATCTAAGAAGGTATTTAACCCTTCGGATGTGCGTTCAAATTCCATTTTGAGCATTTCATTTTTTTTCAATCTGGTTTCAACAGCAGTTAAAAGTTCCATATCATCAAAAGGTTTTGTCAGATAGTCATCTGCCCCCATTCCCATTCCTTTTCTATAGTCGGATTTTTCGGCCTTTGCAGTACAAAATATAAAAGGGATGTTAGCCGCTGAAGGGTCCTTTAAAAGCATGTGCAATACCCCGTAACCATCAAGCTCAGGCATCATAATATCACAAATTATTAAATCAGGTTTTTCACTCATTGCGAGTTTAACACCTTCTTTCCCATTACTTGCAGTTATAACTGAATATTTTGCCAACTCCAAAATCTCAGCTGTGTTTTCACGCATTTCGGGATTATCTTCAATAATTAATATCTTTTTCATTTTTTATTTATATAATTCAACTGTAGTCAGTAGAAATTTTTCGGATCTGAAAAATTAAATTGATTTGTGTTTCTAGCTTCTAGTAACCAATTTCCTTATGTTGTATGTTTATTGTAAATTCACTTCCTTCATTTAATTTACTAACAAAGGAAATTTCACCTCCAATAAGTTCTACGTACTTCTTAACAATATTTAGGCCCAAGCCGGTGCCTTCAATATTTGATGCATTTTTTGCTCTAAAAAAACGCTCGAACAA
>JAIOQD010000022.1 GCA_021413595.1 Bacteroidota bacterium
TTGCTTATTATGATTTAATAATGTTTGTAAAATATTATCCTGAGTAGAAGAAAGGATGTCATAATTTTCAGAAAATACAGGCACATGAAAATGCACCCGGCATTCATGAAACTTCTCATCAGCTAATTGAATTAAGGCATCAGAAAGATCACGAAATTTGTGTAACTTATTTTGAAGATCCTTTGCCACTACCTGGTGTAAATAGAGCGGTTCATTGTAAGTACCTAAATTTTTAATTTTTTGATCCCGGTTAGCAACAAGATTAATTTGGAGAGCCGAGCTTATCTGAACCTTACCTATTAAAATGTTGTTTTTTTTTAATTCCTCCAATACAACATCAGTTTTTTCATACGCAAGCGCACTATGGCAAACATCAAAACATAATTGTAAATGCCTTTTAAGCAATTCTGTTTTATCGCCAGTTCTTCCAATTCTTTTTTCTAAAAAATTTATTCCCAAAGGAATATAATATTTGTTGTACCAATCAATAAATTCAGTGGTGTTCTCAATAAGTCCATCCGGTTCTGGTTCAATATTTAAGTGCAGCACCTTCCCCGTATCTTGCTGAATTTCTATTAAATGACCAACCACTTCCAAAATATTTAAGGTACATTTTTCATAAGCTCCAATAGTTTCCTTTTTGTTTTTGAACCAATGGCGATAAGAAAGCGGAGCCGTAGAAACACTGCCTTCCATGCCTTCTGGTAGTATTTCTTTTAGTATATTAAATAACTTCAAAGTGTATTGCACTCTCTCGGGCATTGTCCAATCGGGTGAATATACCTGATCTTTGAGGGGACTTTGATGAAAATCACCAAAAGGAAATCCATTGATTGTAAACACATAACAATTGTTTTTTTGCAGCCAATTTTTAAATTCTTGGAGATGCAAGCCTTGAGATAAGTCCACACAAGCAGCATTGGACAATCTTAAGCCAATTCCAAATGGAAGGTTCGGAGAAATTTTATTCTTAATAAACGGAACAGATTTTTTTATTTCAGTGAAATGTTCCTGCCAATTTTCGCCAGAATGAATATTTGTGCAATAGGATAAATGTCCGAAAGGTGTGTGCATACTACTTCTTATTGGAGGAGATTAATAGAGTGAATATTAGAATGAAACGCAGATAACGCCAAATTGACGATGATTAAAATATGATTTTTATGAGTTTTTTATCATAAATTTTATGAGTGGAAATAAGATCCATTTTATAATTAATTACAATAACAACTTTACGTATCACCATTCTTTTTCGTTCATCGGTTGTAAAATCTCGCATTCTTGTATTGTGTCAATTGCTGTTTTCAGAAGTTCAAAATCCATCTCATTTACCTCCATTCCTTTTCCTATATTCTCTAAAAGCATTATAGTTAAATGTCCACCGAGGTGCTCCCGGAATTCATTTAATCCATTCAGAATATTAATTTTATCCTTTTCAATAAGCTTTGGATGAAACAGCTCGAACCCCAGTTTTAAAAGCAGATTGATAATTCTATCTAACTCTTTTTGTGGAAGAACCCCGATTAGATTTGAATAGATGCAATCCACCGCTATCCCAACGGCTACAGCTTCTCCATGTCGTATTGAAAAATCCGAAAGGTGCTCTAGTTTATGAGCAAGCCAATGACCAAAATCCAATGGTCTTGATGAACCAATCTCAAAGGGATCTTCTCCTGAAATATGTTGCAGATGAAGTTCTGCGCAACGATATATGAGGTATTGCATAGTAACTTTATCTTTTTTAATAAGCAGAGTAGAATTTATTTCGAGCCATTCAAAAAAATCGACATCCTTTATCAACGCAACTTTTATGGCTTCTGCCATTCCTGATCTCCAATCGCGGTATTCTAACGTTTCTAAAAATTTATAATCATTGAATACAGCAACGGGAGGAGAAAAAGAGCCAATGAAATTTTTTTTTCCTTTAAAATTGATTCCATTCTTTACACCAACACCTGAATCGTTTTGCGACAAAACCGTGGTTGGAATTCTAATGTGCTTTACGCCACGATGTGCAATGGCAGCGGCATATCCTACAAGATCTAAAACAGCTCCTCCTCCGATAGCAGCCACAAATGAATGACGATCAATTCCATATTGATGTATTGCATCTACTATATTTTCGGTATGATTTTCGTTTTTTGCACGCTCTCCACCAGGTAAAATGAGCAATTCCGAAACAAGATCTACACAATGATTTTTTGAAAAATAGTTTGAAATATCCGATCTTAAATAATCATGGCAATTTATTACCTGGTCATCAATAAGAAATAGTATTTTTTTTTTGTAATTTTTGGAGCCAAAGCCATTTAAAAAATTAAATAATACAGGATTGTGTTCCTGAAAAAGGGATTCAGTAAAAAACACATTGTACTTATATTCAACTTGAAATGCTTGTGATAATTGCTTCATAAGAATTAGGTAACTGCGAAATATTTTGACAAAAAAACTGAAACAGGCATTAAGCAAAGAGTGATTAAACCTAAAGTGGTATAACCGAATGCCATGCACCATGCAGCATCCATAAGAATAAGTGCTATTACTCCAGCTTTCACAGCCTTGCCAATATTAGGACCAACAGGATCGTTAATGGCTTTTATTAAAGGTTTAAATATAAAAAAACCGAAAATAAATAATAGAATAAGAGGAGCAAATAGCTCGTGTGCAGTGTTGTAAGCAACATATACTTGTGCGAAAATCACAAAGAGATATAGGAGGCCTGCGGTATAAAGTATTTTTGAATTACCTCCATTTACTTCTCCCCTGCTCACCATTGTAATAGCAGCAATATAAATAATTGATATAATTGCAAGATATCCCCAATTGCTTATTGTTTCGGGGTTTGCGCTTATTCCTAAAAGCAGATTCCCTCCTCTGCATAATCCCATATTTATTGGGCCAATAAAAGAATTATTTTTCCCATAAGCATTGTATATTACCGCTAAAATCGCGATAGAAATTGCAATAAGACCACTTATGATGTGATTATAAAATGCCGCAGAACATCCCATGACCAATAATAAAAAACCTAAACCTTTTGCATTTTTAACAGAAATCTCTCCTGACGGAATAGGCCGTTCAGGCCGTTCGACAGCATCCAGCTTTGCATCAAAAGCATCATTAAGAACCACTCCCCCTCCATACAAACCAACTGTTGCCAATATTAATGTCCAATTTACAATATCAAATTCACGAAAATGGCTAAAAGCAATAGCATAACCAGCCAATACATCAGCTATGGCTGTAACAATATTAGCGGGACGCATTAGTTGTATATAAGGTTTTATCTGCAAACTATTTTCTATTTAATGAAAACACTTTCTCTTGTATTCTGAGGTTGTTGCCCTCCCCGCAACACACTGTTGCCATTGTAAGTTATACTTTGATCCGCTTTATTTATTTTTTGAAAATCTTGTAAATGTATCTGACCACTTTGTCCGAATGCATCAATTGCATTTTGATAGGTTACTTTTTTTATGTCTTGATCAGAAAGACCTTTCATCTTCATCAAAGCGGCTGTTTTAGGTACGGCCAGAGGATCAGAAATCCCCCAGTCGGCAGCAGAGTTCAACATTATTTTTTCAGAACCATATTGTTGAATTACGTTTACCATTCTTTCGTTTCCCATTTTTGTAGATGGGTAAATGGTGAATGCAGCCCAGAAACCTCCATCCAAAACCATTTTAGTGGTCTCTTCATTATTATGATCAATAATAACCATATAGGAATCAATTCCATGCTCATTGCAAATTTCCATGCTGCGCTGAGTGCCTCGCTTTTTATCACGATGTGGTGTATGAATCTGTACTGGCAACTTTGCATTTTTTGCTAATTCAAGTTGCAATCGAAAATATTTTTCTTCTGCTTTTGTTTGATCATCAAAACCAATTTCCCCTATACCAACCACTCCTTCTTTATGGATATAGAGGGGTAGAATTGCCATCACTTGTTCAGCCAACTGTTCATTATTGGCTTCTTTTGAATTTAATCCAATGGTGCAATAATGCTTAATACCAAATTGCGATGATCTAAATCTTTCCCATCCAACTAAACTATTGTAATAATCTTTGAAAGTGGATATGCCCGTTCGTGGCTGGCCAAGCCAGAAAGCAGGTTCTATTATCGCTACAACTCCTGCTTCAGCCATTGCCTGGTAATCATCAGTAGTTCTTGAAACCATGTGAATATGCGGATCAAAAAACGTCATCCCTTTAATGAGTTCTTTAGCCTCCTTCCAATTTCGTTTGTTTTCTGATTGAAATAATTTTTCAATATCATTTATTAAAAGGTCATCAACAAATGGAGTAACCAGCTCCCAAACTTCCGCTGAGATTACCCTTCCTGCTGCCCAACGTTCATTGGCCAAACCCGATATCATATAGGCAAGTTCTTTGTTCGACCGTTCTTTTAATCCATAAATATTCTGAATACTTTTTCCACAAAATATTGTTTTTAATACTAACTGATTCCAGCCAGCTTCATCAAAATAGCTGGAAGGGTATGGGTTGTTAAATGCAATGGCATCAAACACGTGCCCTATATTTGACCGGACAGCCTCTTTGGCATAACTCAACCAATTGTTGGGATAAGCAAGTAATGGTATAAAGGAATTTAAAGTAGCTAGCTCATTCATTTCAGCAGTTTCAAAAAGATCCTCCAAGCCTTTAATATATTGCTTTTCACTGGCAGGATTGAAATGTAAAATAATAAAAGCTCTTGCAAGTTTATCTAACGACCATCCATCGGGGGAAAAATTAACAGAATCGAGAAACCGGTTTTTAATTTCATTATTAAGAACTATTTCTGTTTTTTTAATATACCTAGGCATTGCAATGAAAGCAGTTTGCAAATTTTTTTCATTGTCGCGACTTATAAAAATAATATTATCTAACCACAAACTCTCATCTGTTGAAACGTGCGCGGTCAGAATTTCTTTTGTTAGTTTAATGAAAGTCATGGTTTAAAAATCTCTTTTAATATCTTACGAGTACCCCCTAGAATTAACTAATTCAAGCCAAATCTTAGTTGAATTAAAATTTCAAATGCAAATATAGCATCAACATACTAAGCCTGTTTTTGTATTCGTTAGATGAATATTTTTAATAGTTCAAATAGCGGAATGGTAGTTTGGAGGGGGGCAATACTCGTAGGTTTGGTGACAGGATTTTTTTTCGGCATTAAATAAATAAAATTGAAATTTTTATTTATAACTGATGTTACGCAAAACTCCAAAAAACATTACACAGAGTTACACAGAGTAGGCACAGAGCTACACAGAGAGAAAAACAATTATGGAGATAACTAAACCCCTATGCACTGCAATTGCATAGCTTGGGGTAAAGAAAGAATGGAATTCTTTCCGCAAACTTTATGAACATCATAGAAACCCATTAAATATTGACAAAGACCCGATAATATTAGAATAGAAAATTTGTAGAAACTGAAAGTCTTAAACTAAAGTGCATAGTTTTAACTAAAAGAGTTTGGATTTTCCCGATCTGTATAAAGACTTTCAATCACTAAGAACAAATCTTTAATGAATTGGCATGTTATTTTGGTAGAGTTACTACAATACTTTTATGAAAAACATTCTACTCTTATATACTATAATTCTGGCTGTCCATCCTATTTATACACTATTGTTTAAAACTTCTATACCTCAGGAACCCTTTGCCTGTGTTAAAATGAACTTCGCAAGCAAAAATTTGCCAATTAAATCTGAATGTAACAAGGTTCAACTTTTTAAAAAGGCAGATTTTCCAGTTGGTGTTGCAATAAA
>JAIOQD010000023.1 GCA_021413595.1 Bacteroidota bacterium
ACCCTGTTATCAACTGATGAATACAAATAAGCTAACAGGGCAATTAAAAAAAAAGTTATGACATCAAAATTATATTTCATTCTATTATTTTCTTCTGTCGCATTTCCAGTTTATTGTCAACATGAAAATTTGAATCAAAAACATAAATGGGGTTGCTCGTCAGTAATAAACAGTATTGAAGCGCAAGTGGGAGACCCAGAGAAAGCCAGTTGGGGCTATGCATATCTCAATATGTTTCAAAACTTCAATGATAAAACTAACAATTCACTTTCTTTGAGCATTATTCCCAAATATTTTATTAGTGATAATCTTGTGCTTCGTTTCGAGTTTGGGGTAACAAATATTAATATGAAAAGTTATTTCGATTCCAATGATAAAAACAATGCCACTACTTTTCATTCAATATTAATTGAAAATATTAAACAGAAAATTTACAGATTCATACCAGGTATACAATACAATGTTCTTAAAAAAAAATCTTTTGAGTTTTTTTGTGGCACAACTGTTTCTTATTTTGATTATTCTGCAATGGAATATACCGCCCATTTCGAGGATAGAAATTTGCCAAATAATACACTCGTGTCGGTTTCTGATGATAAAGCCACAGGCACAAAAGGATTTGCAGCTGGCATTGGTGCTTTTTTAGGTGGTAACGTTTATTTACATAATCGGATATCTTTGGGTGTAGAATTTTCATCTGCATTACTATATTATAAAATAGGGGGCGAATGGGGGGGCGAATCGGTTCATCAAAATTTTCCTTCACCTCCTACCACTTACGCTTATAAATATTCGAACAGTTCGTATAAAGGAATTCAGTTTTCTAAAATTCTTTCTTCATTTAATATCTCATTTTGGCTTTGAAAAAAAAATAAAGCAATAATCAATAAATCAAACCAGTCGCACCCGACTAAAATTAAACGACTTTAACTTCGGGCAAAAAATGAAAATAAAAAAAAAATCACTTTTTATTGCAACAGTTATTTTAATTGTGATATCAAGAAATTATGGCTTTGGCCAGTGGAGTTACAGCGCGCCTTATAATACTTGTCCTAGTGGCAACTATGTCGGTATCGGAAATACATCACCAAGTTACAAACTCGATGTAAGTGGAGATATAAATTCAGGAAGTACTACAACAACTGCAAATACTTTTCGATTAGGGACTAACAAAATCCTTTACCATAACGGAGATGTAACAAGTATTTTTGTTGGTGTTAACGCTGGGAACGCTTCAATGTCAGGGCAATATAATACTTTTTCGGGATATAATTCAGGGCTTGCCAATACCACAGGAGCTTACAATGTTTTTATTGGTAATAGTTCTGGTAAAGTTAATACAACAGGATTACGAAATTCTTTTATAGGAAGTTTAAGTGGATATAATAATACTACAGGAACTGATAATACTTGTGTGGGTGAAAATGCAGGCCCCAATAACATTGGAGGAGGTTATAATACCTTTTTAGGTGCTCAAACCGGAGTTAGTAATACATATTCATCTCAGAATGTTGCCATAGGATACAAGTCATTGTTTTTGCAGTCTTATAATTATAACAGTGTTCCATATTCTAGTTACAATGTTGCAGTTGGAAACTACGCCCTTTATTCAAATCAGCCCACCACTACAGACAATGGGATTAAAAACACTGCACTTGGACATAATGCAGGATATTCAAATACAACAGGTTATAACAATTTATTTTTAGGTTATGCAGCCGGTTACGGCAATACAACCGCAATTAATAATGTTTTTGTAGGGTATAATTCAGGGTATAGTAACACATCTGGAACTCAAAATGTTTTTTCGGGAAGCTATAGCGGTTTTGGTAATAGTACAGGCTCAGATAATGTTTTTATTGGTTATGGTGCAGGTGTTGCTAACTCTACGGGGTATAGCAATATTGCAATAGGCACTTCTGCAGGCCAAGCAAATTCTACAAATCATAATAACATCGCTATTGGAGGTTCTGCTCTTTATGCTAATACCGGAGTTGCCAATATTGGTATTGGTATTGATGCTCTTAAAACCAACACTTCAGGAAACTATAATACATCTGTTGGATTTCAATCACTATATTGGAGTACTACGGGAAGCTATAATACAGCGTTCGGGTATCAGGCAAATCCCAATAATACCACCGGACATGATAACACCAGCTGTGGTTTTCAAGCTCTTTATAGCACAACTACAGGTGCCAATAACAGCAGTTTAGGTATAAATGCCGGGTACACAAATACTACAGGGAGTAATAATACATTTATTGGATATGGAGCAGATGCAAACGCTAGCGGCTATTCTAACTGTGCTGCAATAGGGAATAACACTGTAGTAACAGCCAGTAATAAAATATTTTTAGGAAATACTTAGATAACACATATACAAGGCCAAGTAGGGTTTACAGCATATTCAGATGGACGTTTTAAAACCAATGTAACTGAAAATGTGAAGGGCTTGGAGTTTATCAATAAACTTCGCCCTGTAACGTACAAAATGAATACTGAAGCTCTTGATGATTTTATCATTCAAGATATGCCAGATAGTATTAAAACTATTCATAAACAAGGAATGGATTTTGCACCATCAATGGCTATTGTTCATTCAGGTTTCATCGCACAAGAAGTTGAATTGGCTGCACAGCAAACTAGCTTTCCATCATCAATAGTAAGTACCCCTACAAATAACAATGATCCTTATGCCTTGTCTTATGCTGAATTTGTTGTACCCCTAGTAAAAGCCGTACAAGAATTGAGTAAAGCAGCAGATTCAACCACCACTGCAACTGCAAAAAAAGATTCTATAAACGATGCAAAAATACAAGCGATGCAAAATAAAATTGATCAATTGGATGCAATTATTAATTCATGTTGCACTATGGGTAAATCATTGCAACAAAATAATTCAGATGCACAATTCTACGAAGAGAAGAACGGGGCATCAACCAATTCAAAGGATGTGGAACTAAGCAATAAAAATATTGTTGTTCTTGATCAAAATGTTCCAAATCCTTTTGCAGAACAAACTACAATCAATTATTTTTTACCGGATAATGTTGTTCGTGCACAAATTATTTTCTTAGATCAGGCTGGTAAGCTTATCAAAGCCGTTGATTTAACAGAGAAAGGTAAAGGGGCTTTAAATG
>JAIOQD010000529.1 GCA_021413595.1 Bacteroidota bacterium
TCGTAATCAAAATTACGAAATTACAAGTGGCAAAAACCAAATAAAAAATAAATTTATACCGCTGTGAAAGGTTTTTGCCTCGACCAATTTTCAATGCGAGCTAAAATCATGAAGCTGTCTGTTAACGGCCATTTCGCTTAGCCAATGTTAGTGGCACATCCTTTCTTTTTGTTGTATAGTTCGTCTGTCCACAAAGGTCGGGTTTTAGTGCGTTTGCTTGGTAGCTCTTTTGCATTTTTTTTGCTTGGCATTGTGTGTTGAAAAAATGCAAATGTGCTACCAAATGCGTTAGCTGTTTTTTATGTCTTCGCAAACTAAAAGTCCTTTAAACAATGGTCGTAAAGTACATTCGTAAAAAACACAGCGGTCGTTTATTTTCAAATTCAACTCCTAAAGTTCTTTAAACAAAGGTCGTAAAGCACTGTTCCAGAAAAACAACGGTCGTTTTTATAAAAATTAATCACAGCACCAAAAGTCCAGTCTCTCAATAATTATCGGCTACTCATCGTGACTTTCTTTTTTGAATTCAATTTTAAATTCTCGAATAAATTTAAAATGCCATCCCAGGCATATCAACTTTACAAATATTCCAATCATTGTCTTCGTGTTTCAATTGAAAATTTCCAAATCCTGAAAATGTTCGTTTTTTATTGCTATCCGCAATAATTGCTGAATAACATAATTCAAAATTAACATCGGCTGTATCGTTATTTATCTCCATTGAATTTATTTTAAAATAGTGGTTCAACTCAAACGAACTGAAAATTTTTCTGATGGAATCTATTTTTTTTATTGTTACTTCTTTATTAATAACACCATCTTTTGCATAAAATTCAGAAGCTATTGTTAAATATTTAAAATTCATTTTCTCATCTAAAAGTCTGCCGAAAAAATCGTTGCAATTCCACTCAATACCAAATTCATTGTTTGGGTGGTAATTATCATAAGCAAATACTCGTAACCCTTCAAGAACAATATCAGAAATTTCTGTTTTAAATATTTCTTCGGTAATAAAACGATACAACTCTTTTGCACCTATTTCAAAAACAGAACCTATGTCAAGTCTTTTATTATAGAGGAGGTCCATAAGTATTTTTACCCCAGATTTTATTTCTTTATCTGACATTTCATTAACAAGCTTAAATGCCGGTCGTCCAATAAAATCATAAACCGAAATTTTTGGAATATTTTTAAATGGGTCTTCGTCCTCCCTCTTCAAATAATATCGCAATTTGATTAATTTGTTCTCTCTACAAAGTTGATTTAATTCTTCTACATCGTTGATTGGTAGTTCGTGCATATTCTTCGGCATAATATTCATCTTCATCAGAGTCATTATTAACTTCCTCATCTTCTTCTTTCCAATTGAATACAACATTTTTTTCTTTAAGGTCATTAAAGAAAGCTTCTGTTTTATTTGAGTATACACGTTTTAAATCCTCTATTCTGCTTTTTTCTAACAAACTAGAAGAGCTCTGAAGCACATCAATTAATGACTTAAAATCATTTCGAGTAAGCATAAAAGTAAGCACATTCAGCATACACCATTCAACGTAGAAAACATCAGATTCAAAAATTTCTTTAACATCATTACCCTTATATTTCCCAAAATCAAATTGTTTAGAACTGTCTAAAATCGTTTTTAAAATACAAGGTGAATCTTCATTGTCGTTATCGTAAACAAGATAATTCTTAGGATATTTGTATTTTGGATTGATATCGTTGTACATTATTTTTTCACTTAATTATTTTTTTTTTGTTTTTGCCTTACATAAAACTCATATTTGTAATTTAAATTGGTGTAAATATTTTTGCGCTAATTTTTTTTCAAAATCTCCGCTAACGTTTTGTTGCTAACTGAATGGGAAGACTTTTAACAAAAAAATATTTTAAAAATTAAACTTCAATTGAACACAAAACTGTCTTTAGAACATAAATTCCGCCTTTGGGTAGTTGCTGTAGCCTGTTTTTCTTATTCTACGCCAACCGTAATATTGTTCGGACTAACTCCTTATTCTCGCCAATGGCTGCATCATAAAGTCGTTGCTTAATAGTTTGGGATAAATCGTCAACAGTCAAGCTTTCTTCAATATTTTGTCCTCCTGGATAAGTATGATTGTCATAAAAATGCAATATAGCCCCGTCTTCATATAAAGTGTAGTCATCATCTAACACACCATTCATTTTGTGGGCAGAGGAAATTACTTTTTTGTCCATATAGTTTGAGTTTATTTTGTTTAATTGATTTGTATATTCAATAGTGTCATAAAATTACATTAAAATTGCGATGATTATTTTTCCATTTTCCTATATAATTCAATTGTTAAAAAGGAAGAAAATTACAAAATAGTAAGCTACTATTAAAAAACGATCTTTGTGCGGTCAGGCAAAAGCAAATGTGGTGCAATTGCGTCTGCAGGTGGGGCGCGTGCACCTCTTTTTCTTTTGCAGAAGCGATAGCCAAACGGCTTTGCCGGATTTTTTTATCGTTTTTTTTGTCGGTCAGCGGTCTGTTTTTCTTTTTTTTAAGGTTGCCACTAACGGTGAAATAGGCGCTGAAAGCGCTTATTTGATGTTAGCGGCTGTAAGTCTTTATCGGAGGATAAAGTCCATTTCAAACTACAAAACAGTCAAAAAAGCACAAAAAAATTCTCAGCGCATAAAATTGTCTAAATGCGCC
>JAIOQD010000530.1 GCA_021413595.1 Bacteroidota bacterium
TCGGCATTTTAATAGCGAAGGCCATAAACAAGGCAACAAATACATAGCCTTGATGAATTGCATCCAGACTTTGCCCGGCTTTGTAAAGTGCTTCAATATTGAAGGAGTGAGTGCCTTCTGTATGTTGATATAAATAAATTAATCCTAGTAACATCAATAAGCTACCGGCTAATGTATATATGAAAAATTTGAAAGTGATCTTTGCTCTGTCTTCTCCGCCCCAAAGCAAGCAGATAAAATAAATAGGTATTAATGCTAATTCCCAAAATACATAAAACAGAAATCCGTCAAGCGACACAAACACTCCTATGAGTGCCATTTGCATTGATAAGATCAATGAATAAAAAGTTGCAGGGTTTTTATAATTAGTATTAAATGAGGTAAGAATAATTATGGGAACAAGGAATGTAGTAAGCAAAACCAATAGCAATGAAATGCCATCCATGCCAACATGGAAAGTAATTCCTAAAGACTGGATCCAGGCAAAACTTGCTTCAAATTGCACATTGGCATTGTATTGAAATTGAGTAAGTGCAAAAATGGAAATTACAAACTCTATTATAGCCGCCCCTAAGGCAATTTTTTTTACTTGTTCCCCTTTTACTATTAACAACAATAGTGCTGCGAGTAAAGGAAAAAATATTAATAATAATGTGATCATATCAATTTAACAATTTAACAATTATACTGTAGCAATTAAGCCGTTGGCAATTTAAATAATTTATCAATTTAACAATTAGTTACTGCTTAATTGTTAAATTATTTTTTTGTAACCTACATCATTCTTGTAAACAAAATAAGCACAATGCTTATTACCATTACAAAAATATAGAACCCAATGTTTCCGGTTTGTACAAGACGGATTTTGCTGCTCGTCCAGTTTACTGATGTTCCAATTCCATTTACAATTCCATCCACAAATTGGTTATCTACTACTTTGTGTAATGCGTTGGAAATAAAATTTAAGGGTTGAGTAAACATATTATCATATAATTCATCCACAAAATATTTTTTATATACTAATTTGTGTAAAGGTTGTAACTCTTCACCTTCAGCCACAGGTAAGGTTTTGTTTTTTACATAAATTTTGTGAGCGTAATATAAAGCAAGTGCCATAACAGCAACAGCAACCCCCATCAATATGTATTCGGTTTTGTGCGACAGATGATGAATAAGTCTGAAAGATGAATCTTCAAAAACAGGTTTTAAGAATTCTTCGAGAAAATGTTTTCCTCCCAAAACTTCTGGAATGCCAACAAAACCGCCAACAACAGAAAGTCCTGCCAAAACCATTAATGGTATGGTCATACTTTTTGGTGATTCGTGCAGATGATCTAATTGGTGTTTTGTTCCTCTGAAGTTACCTGTAAATGTGAGGAAGTATAAGCGGAACATGTAGAAAGTTGTCATGGCAGCGGCTAGGATTCCAAAGAACCATAATAATTTATTGTGCTCAAATGCGTTTGCTAAAATTTCATCTTTTGAAAAGAAACCCGAAAAGCCCGGGAAACCTACAATTGCTAAAGTCCCAAGTAAAAATGTGATCTGTGTTATGGGCAAATATTTTTTCAATCCTCCCATTTCACGTATGTCCTGTGCTCCGCTCATTGCGTGAATAACGCTACCTGCACCAAGAAATAATAATGCTTTGAAGAAAGCATGTGTCATAACGTGAAACACAGCACCTGTGTAAGCTCCAACGCCTAAGGCAAGGAACATAAAACCTAACTGTGAAACAGTGGAATAGGCCAATACTTTTTTAATATCATTTTGTGCCAGACCAATGGTTGCGGCAAACAATGCAGTACAA